>JALUTJ010000206.1 GCA_027057985.1 Chromatiales bacterium | reverse complement strand
GTTACTAGAGCCCGGTATTAATTATCGCACTCTGGTTGCGGTTATGGATCATGTGCGAAGTGCAGAGGTAGTACAGTTTACCTCGCTGGAAACGGTTGAGCTGTTCCCAAATATTTCTATTGGAGATGCCCCCGGTTTTGAAAATGTATTTTCAGAGCCCGAAATGGAAGAAGGACAGAGCAATGTCAGCATCTAGACGTGCCCGGCGCATGGAGCGAAATCATAAGCGTAATAAGCAATCTGCTTTGAACCTGGTTTCACTGATGGATATCTTTACCATTCTGGTGTTTTTCCTCCTTGTTAGCTCCTCAAATGTGCAGCAGCTACCCAATAGCAAGGACATCCGCCTGCCGACATCGGTGGCGGAAAAAGCACCAAAAGAAACCCTGATAATTGCGATTACCCAGGACAGTATTATCGTGCAGGGTAACAAGGTAACGGATATCGATTCAATTTTACAGGAAAGGAAGGCAGTAATTCCTGCGCTGGTGAAGGAACTTGAATTTCAGTCATCCCGATCCCTGTTCAAAGTTAAGAACGGTGCTGGTCGCTCGGTAACGATTATGGGAGATGAAAATATTCCTTACCAGTTACTGAGGAAAATACTGGCATCCTGCCGTCAGACAAATTACACCCATATTGCTTTCGCAGCAGTACAAAAGGCAAAAGGAAAAGCTTGATGAGTGTTCTCACTTACTCGAATCTTGCACTCGACTGGTCACCGGATCACAGGCAGGATTCTTTCTTTAAACGACTAAGCATAATTATACTGGTAGTAGTTGTACTGCTGGCGGTGGTTATACAGTCCATTCCTGTACCAGAGGAAAAGCGCCGAGCCCGTACTGTTGTGGTACCTGAGCGTGTGGCTAAATTTATTATGCAGCAGAAAAAACCTAAAGTGGTTAAGGCAAAACCTAAACCAAAGCCAAAACCACCACTGAAGGTTGTTAAAAAAATACGAAAAGACATCAAGTCGAAGAAACCTTTAACAAAGAAACAGCAGGCTGCGCGAAAGAAAGTTGAAAATAGCGGTTTGCTGGCGCTGGGTAAAGAACTTTCAGACCTGATGGACACCTCGGATGTCTCATCCATGGTCGGTAAACGCGTATCGAAAAATGCAGCAAGTAAACAGATTGCCAGTGTTAACAAGAGCCTGTTAACCAGTAATGTTGCTAAGGGCAGTGGCGGTGTCAGTCGCGATAAATACAGTACCCGTGTCGGAAAAACGGTACTGAGTGCGGCGGAAAAGGTCGCATTTCGTGAGTCGCTTTCCAGCAACGGCAAGCTAAAAGGCAAGGATCACCGAAAGCAACGCCGTGGCGAGAATGTTCGCTCTGAGGAAGATGTAATCTATGTGATGGATCAGAACAAGAGCAAGTTACATGCTATTTATCGCCGTGCACGTCGTTCACATCCGGGACTCAAGGGTAAAATTGTGCTCGAAATTACCATTGCACCGTCAGGAAAGGTTCTCAAGGTGATAATCAAATCCAGCGAATTGAATGATTCTAAACTTGAATCCAGGCTGATTGCCCGTATTAAGCGCTTTGATTTTGGCTCACGTAGCGTGGAACCGGTTACCGTCACCTTCCCAATTGAATTCCTGCCTTCCTGATCCCTGGACGGCAGGAAAAACCGCTTAAAATATACGGATATATTACTTATTTGCTAAAGACGTAGAGCAAAAGGACAGGTATTATACGCGTTTCTTAAATAGCCAAGAATTAGAGGTTTTGACGTGGATTTTTTACCTGTTTTCATGAATGTCAAAGGCAGGAAATGCCTGGTCGTTGGTGGCGGAAAAGTCGCTTCCCGTAAGGTATTTATGCTGCTCAGGGCAGGAGCTGCGGTCACTGTCGTGTCACCAGAACTCTGTCAGGACCTTGAAATTCGTAAAAATGAAGCAGAGATTATCCATCTGCCGCGTGGCTTTGAAGAGGGGGATCTGCAGGACTGCCGCCTTGTCATCGCTGCCACCAATGACGAAACGGTTAATCGAACTGTCTCCGAACTGGCGCAGCAAAAGGGTATTCCTGTAAACGTGGTGGATGCGCCGGATTTGTGCAGTTTTATCGTACCATCCATTATCGACAGAAATCCGGTACAGATTGCAATATCAACCGGTGGTGCCTCACCGGTACTTGCACGCCTGCTGCGCTCACGACTGGAGACCTTTATCCCTTCTGCCTATGGTCGTCTTGCCAGGCTGGTGGAATCCTTCCGCGAAAAAGTTAAAACAAAATTTTCCAGTTCGGATGAAATTCGTACTTTCTGGGAACAAATTCTAGAGGGCCCGGTAGCGGATAACCTGATTGCTGGCAAGGACAAGATGGCCCGTGAACTGCTTGAAAATGCAGTTGAAAATGCACAGGCACCGGCAGAGCGGGGCGAAGTCTACCTCGTGGGTGCTGGGCCTGGTGATCCTGACCTTCTGACCTTCCGCGCGCTACGCCTGATGCAGCAGGCCGATGTCGTGGTTTATGATCGCCTTGTTTCTCAGGGGGTGCTGGACCTGGTACGTCGTGATGCCGAATGTATCTATGCAGGAAAAGAGCGTAACAAGCATACCCTGCCACAGGAAAGTATCAATGCCCTGCTGGTGCGACTGGCCAAAGAAGGCAAGAAAGTACTGCGTCTCAAGGGCGGGGATCCGTTTATCTTCGGTCGTGGTGGTGAAGAGATCGAAACCCTGACCGCGGAAAATATCAACTTCCAGGTTGTACCCGGTATCACGGCGGCGGCGGGTTGTTCTTCCTATGCCGGTATTCCTTTGACACATCGTGACTATGTGCAGTCATGTATGTTTGTAACAGGGCATCTTAAGGATGGTACTATCAACCTCAACTGGAAAGCCATCGCTCAACCAAATCAGACCGTTGTTTTCTATATGGGCCTGCATGGGGTGGAAGAACTATGTAAGCAACTTGTAAAGCATGGTCTGCCTGATACGACACCGGCAGCACTGGTGGAAAAGGGCACAACCCAGGAACAGAAGGTGCATATTGGTAACCTTAAGACTCTGCATGAGATTGTTGAACAGAATAATGTCAAAGCTCCAACGCTGATTATCGTTGGTGAGGTTGTTGCCCTTCACGACAAGCTGAACTGGTTTATACCTGAAAATACTGAAGCATAAGCTTAAATTACTTTAGAACTTTCACTGAAAGTATGTAGGCGGGTATAAAATATCGGGATAAGTAACAGGCTAACCAGCAGGGAAAAGCTTAGGCCAAAGACAATGACAATTGCAAGGGGCTGTAACATTTCGGCTCCTTCATTTAGCCCGAGTGCCAGTGGTATCATTCCCGTTACCGTAGTTAGTGTTGTCATCAGTATAGGGCGTAAGCGTAATCCTGCAGCTTCAATCACAGCATTTTTTACATCCGTGCTTCTTTCTCGGCTGATTTCAATCTGTTCAACCAGGACAATGGCATTATTTACCACGATACCCGCCAGCATAATGATTCCAAGCCACACTGGCATGGTAAGCGGAATAGAAAAGAGGAAAAGTCCTGCCGTAACCCCGATAATCATAAATGGTATGCCACAAAGGATGATAAAAGGGTTTAATAGTGATTCATACTGAATCGCCATAACGACAAAGACCAGAAATAAAGCCAGTAATACCAGAATAAATACCTGTTTCTCGCTTTTGTGTAATTCTTCAAAGCTATCACTGTTATAAATCGTGTAATTTTCCGGCAACTTCATCGTTTGCATTTTTGCATTGACGACATTTTCCAGATCCGATAGAGAGGTTCCTTTCTCGATAGAAGCGCTGATCTCAGATACCCGCTGCTGGTTTTCACGCAGAATACGCGAAGGGGTTTTCTCTATCGAGATGCTGGCTATATCACGTAACTGAATAGCGGTGCCATTTTTAGTCGTAATTGGCAATTGCTCAAGTTGATGCTGGTTTTGTAATGTGCTGGCCGGTAACCGCAGGGTAAGCGGATATTCTCGGTCATTAAGTAGTATACTGGATATAGTCTTACCATTGCTGGCAAGTTCAATTGCCTTGCCGATCTGTTCGATATCAATACCAAGCAGGGCAGAGCGTTCTCTATCGATATGAACAACCAGCTCAT
Source organism: Chromatiales bacterium (assembly GCA_027057985.1). GTDB lineage: Bacteria > Pseudomonadota > Gammaproteobacteria > UBA6429 > Thiohalophilaceae > JAGLTQ01. The sequence goes on along the minus strand of JALUTJ010000206.1, from coordinate 989 downwards.
CGTTCATATCATCATAGCTCTGGGAAAGATTACGCAAAGCAGGGATCTTTTTCAGTTTTTGAATAAGCTGATTACTGAGATCACGTAATACCTTGATATCTGGCCCCTGGATTCGGATTGAAAGTGTATCACTACCATGTCCGAGACGGATGCCACGAATACCCTGATTACGCATCCAGACATTAACACCGACGAGGCCAAGTTTTCGAATATCTTTACGTGCCTTGCGAATAAATGCAGCACTGCCTGTGTGGTTAACAGCCTGTCGCGTCAGCTGTACCTTGAGGCTACTATAACGGCTGGATTCGCGCTGAAAGCGACCAAAAACAAAACCACCACTGGTTGTAAAGACTCGAGCCACCTCTGGATTGCCAAGAAAGTAATCTTCAACTTTTTTTACCGTGTTATCCAGGTCCTCAAACTGTGTACCGTTTTCGGCGCGTACGGTTATACGAATAAGACCTTCATCAACCTGTGGTAAAAAGGTATTTTTAAAAGTGCTGAATACTCCAAGCGACAGCAGCAAAAAAAATCCCAGCATTATTACCATAGGGCCGGGTTTAACCAGTATGCGGGATAAAAATGACAGGTAGCTTTTTCTTATTTTATCGAGCAGTGAATGAACGGCCATTTGCAGTCGGTTATTAGTGCTATCAGCATAGTGAGCAGCAAGACGACTGGATGCAGGAACCACGGTGAGAGCAACCAGTAATGAAGTTATCATGGCAGCATAAAGTGTGTAAATCAGTTCATTAAATAACAGGCCAATCAGGCCACCAATAAAAAGAAATGGCAGTATAGCGGCCAGATTAGTTGAGGTTGAAGCTATCATGGCACTGCTTATCTCAGCGGCGGCAGTTACCGCGGCTGCTGTTTTGTTATCATTCTCTGACTGTTTACGATGGATGTTTTCCAGCATAATAATAGTGTTATCGATCAGTAATCCTACGGCAAGGGCAAGCCCTCCAAGAGTCATGATATTCAGCGTG
>JALUTJ010000205.1 GCA_027057985.1 Chromatiales bacterium | reverse complement strand
GTATTATCTCGCTGACAGGGGCCGGCGTTACAGTATCAAGCGAGGTTATATCAAGGGTTAAAATAGCTGACAGGGAGTAAGGAAGGATGTCATTTATTTTACAGACAATTGAATTGCCACTCTGGTTTATGCTGTTTATTTTTGCCAGTGCTTCCCCGCTATGGATACGCTGGTCGAAAAAGGCACATAAAAAATTTCTTCAACGTGGCTGGCTGACAGAAGAAGCACTGTCTTCCTCGTTTGATATGGATGAGCCTGTTTTCGAACCGGTCGAGTCTGAGAGTGATATTCCCGAAAAGAAAACAGAAGAAAATACAAAACAAAACCGTAAAACCAGAAAGAGCATGACAAAGAAAAAGGTCGATCCGCAGAAAAAGGAAAATGTCCGGCTGGTACTGAAGATACTGGTGGCCAGGGGAGAACTGGGCGCATTACCAAGAGCTATTTCGGATGAGACAGGGATCAATCCCATCGAAACCAAAAATGCACTGGAATATATTATGAGCAAGGAGTATGCGGAAAAAATTTACAGCTCGGCCGGTGAAAAATATTTTTTAACCGACCTTGGGCGTCGTTATTGCATCAACAAGCGTTATATCCGCAAATAGGTTTTTATGCCGGGGCACGAGAAAAAACAATGTCCACGCTGTTTATCGGAGTTTGAATGTAAAACGGGCTCTATTTTACTGTGCCAGTGTAGTAAAATCAGCCTTACGGCTGAGCAGCTTGAATACTGTAACAGCCAGTACGAGGAATGTCTGTGTATTGACTGTCTCTACGAGTTGCGTAGCGAGTTTAACGTTCTCAGCTTCAGGCAAAAGATAAAAACGCACCTTGCCGGTCATTCCTGAAACCACTGCAGTTATAGTACTGTTTAACCTTTAAAAATTTTCGGAATAAAAATGTTAATTGTTATTTCACCCGCAAAGACACTTGATTACGAATCACCACTTAAAACAAAGGTTTTCACCGAGCCGGATTACCTTGATTATTCGCAGCGCCTGATCAATCGTCTACGTAATCTTTCAGCACTGGATATTGCCGAGCTGATGAAAGTCAGCGCAAAGATTGCCGAGCTGAACTTTGATCGCTACGAGGCATGGAAAAAACCGTTTAACCCCGCTAACGCCCGCCAGGCGGTGCTGGCTTTTAAAGGTGATGTTTATACCGGTCTCGATGCAGGCAGTTTCAAATCAGCCGATTTCAAGTTTGCACAGCAGCATCTGCGTATTCTTTCCGGGCTCTATGGTTTATTACGGCCACTGGATCTGATGCAGCCGTATCGCCTGGAAATGGGCACAAAACTTGAAACCGACAGCGGCAGGAATCTGTATGAGTTCTGGGGCAGTGTCATTACCGAAGGGCTTAACAAACAGCTGAAGAAAATCAAATCCAATGTACTGGTAAACCTGGCTTCGAATGAGTACTTCAAGGCGGTAAAACCGAAAGAACTCAATGCTGAAATCATCACCCCGGCCTTCAAGGAATATAAAAATGGTGAATACAAAATGATTGGCATCTACGCGAAGAAGGCACGCGGCCTGCTGAGCCGTTATATTATTCAGAACAGGCTTGATGATGTAGAAGATATAAAGTCATTTAGCGAGGAAGGCTACCGCTTCAACAAAAAATTGTCGAAAGGCAATAACTGGGTCTTTACACGCAAGCAGTAAAAGAGGGAGAAGGGATATGATCGATGATGACGTTAAACAAAACCTGAAAGAAAAACAGACCTGGCTAAGAGGCCTGTACATGATTCTGTTTGCGGTGTTTTATAGTATTGCCGAGACGGTGCTTATTCTTGTTATCGTCTTCCAGTTTTTACTTAAGCTGGTTAGCGGTAAAACCAACCAGCGATTACTGACCCTGGGGCAGAGCCTCAGTACCTATCTTTACCAGGTAATGCTGTTCCAGAGCTTTAACTCCAATGAATATCCTTATCCCTTCTCTGCCTGGCCCAAAGGTGCACCAAAGGCAAGGAAAGCGGTAAAAAAGACCAGGCAGGAAAGTAAAGCCGAAGATAAAGAAGACCCAGGCAGCGAATCGTGATGCAGCTTTTTTATTCTTCTACCTCGCCTTTTGTACGCAAGGTGCTGGTGCTGGCACATGAAACCGGGCTGCAAGGCGAGCTTGAGCGGGTAAAGACCAATCCCTGGCAGGGTGAGGCTGTTCTGACTGCCGAAAATCCACTTTCCAAAATTCCTACCCTGATCACGAATACAGGACAGGTACTTTATGATTCTCGGGTAATTTGTGAATACCTCGATGGTCTGCATGAGGGAGTGCGGATGATCCCTGAAGCAGGAGAACAGCGCTGGCAGGTGCTGCGGTTACAGGCACTGGCAGATGGAATACTGGATGCGGGTATTCTGCGTTTTATGGAAGCAAAGCGCGAGGTAGCACAACGCTCACCTGAGTGGGACAAGATGCAGAAAAATGCAGTTGAGCGCGGGCTGGACTATCTGCAAACAAACCTGTCTAACTGGAATACAGAGATAAACCTTGGTGTTATCACGGTAGCCTGCCTGCTCGGCTGGCTGGACTTTCGTTTTTCCCATGAGCCGTGGCGGACCGATCGCCCGGGTCTTGCAGACTGGTATGATACTTTTTCACAGCGGCCTTCGATGCAGGCCACAGTGCCTTTTGAGTAATTCTCAGTCCTTTTTATTTTCGGATATTTTTCTCACAAAACTTTATTCACGACACGCTATGCGCCATCCCTGGTCGTTCGACGATTGCCGTCCTGGCAATCGATGGTCGTTCATAAAGTTTTGTTGCAAAATATCCGGTGGGGAAACCTGAACAACAGCTTATTTGTCAGAATAAATTCTGACCTACAACAAAACCGCCTTTAGTTTCTTTGCGTTTATTTGCGGAATAGAGAAAAATCTAATCAGCTGGTGAAAACTGTAAACCGGCAAATTCCATCCTTGCGGCGTTACTGCAGTTGAGCAGATCGAGGAAAGTGCTGGCCTCCTGCTCGGAGTCAAAAGGTCCATCGAAACCGGTGCGGGTTTCAACGTACCAGCCATTATTACTGATTTTTACGATTTTACTTGAAGCCTGTTGCATGGTGTTATCCCCATTTCGTTACCCCTTGGTCAGTGTCTAATATGGGATAAAACCAGCGACAATAAATTGATCTGGATCAATAAAGTTTATATCGACGGGAAAAAGACCCCGCCGCGGGTTTAAAGGCTGTTTTCGGCTTTTTACGCGATAGCGATGCCGACATCGAGTTTTTCAAACCAGTCGAGGAAGCGTTTTACATCATCCCCCTTGAACAGGCGGCCATGCTGCGGTGCCATAATGTCGATATCCAGTGAGCGCACCCGGTTGATCCAGTCCTGCTTGGCGCGGTTGGAAGGCATCCATCTCTGGTGGAACAGGCGCATTTTTTCGGCGTGCTCGTTAAAGTCCTCGACATACATGGGCGCTCCCTCGGGTTCGAGTGCAGCACCCACATCACCACTAAAGAGAATACGGGCATTTTCATCATAGACATGAAAGTTACCCGAGGCGTGCAGGTAATGCGCCGGGATAAACTGTAAATGGGCTTCGCCGAGGTCGACCGTGCCACCCTCGTCGGCGATGGGGGCAAAGCTGATGTTCTTGGAGCCGAAGTGGCGGATAAAGCCTTCCCACAGCCAGGGGGTGTGCAGTTTGGCATGGGGCAGGGCTTCTTCCCACAGGCCGAGGGAGGAAATAATATCCGGGTCCTGGTGCGAGGCAAACAGGTCGGTAATTTCATCCACATTGACATAGTGCAATACGGCGGTAAGCATGGAGGCGAATACCTCGATACCACCGGGATCCAGCAGCATGGTGCCGGAGTCCGTTTTAATCATGTACTGGTTGGTATCGATAATCCCTTCTTTTTTTTCCGGGTCGCGGGCAAAGACATACCATTGATATTTATTGTCGAAAATTTTGGTCGCTTTCATTACAGTTTCTCTCGTTTAATGATTTCCAGGACATTATCCAGCTTGTTCTGACTGCTTTTGACATGGGCGCGGATTTTATCAGTAGCCTGTTCCAGGTTTTCTGCGACAACCACGAGGCTGGAGCTGAAACTGCCGGCCTGCGATGCTTCAACCCGCGAGGTGGTAGAAAGCACCTGGCTGCCCTTGGTGCTGGACTGAATGTCATCGAGTAACAGGGAAAGGCGAACAATATTTTTTTGCAGAATTTCCTGGTATTCCCGGTACTGTTTCTGGATGCGTTCAACCGCGGGTTTCAGTGAATCCACGTAAGGGGCATCCTGGGCATTTTCCAGAACACGTCTGTACTGCTGCTCGGTATTGAGCAGGTGGGTGCGCTCAATCGCCATCTGTGACAGCTGAAAAGCCTCGCGGGAAATCTTGATAACCAGTTGCATCACATCCTGTGCCATTTCATCGATAAAATCGGTAATCGGGCGAAAGCCCAGTGCGACTTCACCGGCACGGTGGGAAATGGCCTTGGCGTTCATTACCGCAATGGACATCTCCTTGGCAATATTACGCACCTTACTGAGCTCGGCCGTTACCGTGGCCGCTGTAATCAGAATACTTTCGGTACTGTTGACTTTTGTTTTGGCAAGCATCGTTTCTTGTTGTTTGTTCAAGTGTACTGTTAGTAACGGCTTAATTATTATAAACTTTAGACTTTGCGGCTAAAGCTGCTAAAATACACAATAAGAAAGCGTGAATAGAAGTCATTTCCCCCCCACCGATTTGCGTTATACTTGGTTTTAACAACGCCAGATAATAATATTAAAAGTGATGACAAATAAAAGGCAGCAATTGCGACATATCGTGAATGCACCAGTCAAACTGAGCCACACGGTTTTCGGTGAGATCACGGCTGTCACCGGGGATATTTCCAATAACGGTGTTTTTGTCCGTGTCTCTGACAAGCCAACTCTGCCCAAGGGCGCACATATCAAGCTACAGTTTCTGCGTTCCCTGTATCCCGATGTCAGTTTCAATACCCGCGTGGTGCGTGTTACCGATGAAGGCTTTGGCCTGGTCTTTGTTGACTACGAGTTTGGTGGTGAGCGCTTCCCCATGAGCGAGCTGAAAAACCTCTGGTGCAAGGAAGCCTGAAATTCCAGCTGACAATTCTGTTTATTAACAAC
>JALUTJ010000204.1 GCA_027057985.1 Chromatiales bacterium | reverse complement strand
GTCGTAAATAATCTTATGGCTCAACACCGAACCCAGAGACTCAAGGATCACTTCCTCGAAACCCGCATTTTCAGCCAGCGGATCCTGGTCGCAGTGATCTTTATGCTGGTTTTACTGCTGCTGTTACTCAGCCGCCAGGTGTACCTGCAAATTACCAACCAGCAATACTATTCCACGCTGTCGGAAAAAAATCGGGTCAGCATTCGCCCGATTGCACCGACGCGAGGCCTGATTTTTGATCGCAATGGTATTCTGCTAGCACAAAATCTGCCCAGCTTTACCCTGGAAATCATTCCCGAGCACGTACCGGATCTGGAACAGACCCTGCTGAAACTGCGCAAGCTGATCAGTATCAGTGATGAAGATATCCGTCAGTTTCGCAAGAGCCTGCGTAAAAAGCGTCGTTTCGAGGGGATTCCGCTGCGTTTTCGTCTTAACGAGGAAGAAGTGGCGCGGATTTCGGTGCACCAGAATGAACTCGAAGGGGTTCAGATCAAGGCTCAGCTGTCACGCCATTACCCACAGGGCAAGCTGGCTTCACATGCCGTTGGTTATGTCAGCCGTATCAATGAGCGGGAACTGAAAAAACTCGATGCCTCGAATTACAGCGCCACCACCCATATCGGCAAGGTCGGCATCGAGCTGACCTATGAAAAACTACTGCACGGCAAGGTGGGCTTTCAGCATATCGAAACCAATGCCCAGGGGCGTATCCTGCGGATCCTGGATCGTACCCTGCCAGTTTCGGGCAAGAACCTCTACCTCAACCTCGACAGCAAGGTACAGGCCGTGGCCGAACAGAGTCTTGGTGAGGAAATCGGCGCCCTGGTGGCACTGAACCCACAAAATGGCGCGGTACTGGCCATGGTCAGCATGCCCACCTTTGATCCCAACCTGTTCGTTCATGGCATTAGCAGCAAGATTTACAACGCCCTCAATAATTCACCGGATCGGCCCCTGTTCAACCGTGCCCTGCGCGGTACCTATCCACCGGGTTCCACCATCAAACCGCTGATTGGACTGGCCGGGCTGGAACTCAATACCCCCCAGTCACACGAGGCGCTGAACTGCCCGGGCTGGTATATGCTGAAAAATGACGAACGCCGCTACCGTGACTGGAAAAAACACGGCCATGGCATTACCGACCTGAAAAAAGCCATTACCGAGTCCTGCGATGTCTATTTCTATGACCTGGCACTGAACCTGGGTATCGACAATATTTCCATGTTCCTGGAGCAGTTTGGGCTGGGAAAACGTACCGGCATCGATCTGCGCGGCGAGGTCAGTGGTATCAACCCGTCACGGCAGTGGAAAAAACGCAGGAGAAACATGCCGTGGTTCCCCGGCGAAACCCTGATTACCGGGATTGGCCAGGGCTATATGACAGCTACCCCGCTCCAGCTGGCCTCGGCCACTGCGACCCTGTCCATGTATGGCAAACGCTTCAAACCCCACATGCTGATGGGTGTTCAGGATGCACAAAGCAGCCCGATGAAAAAGATGCCGGCAGAAACCTTGCCCCCGGTGCCAGTGGTTGAGAAAAAACACTGGGATGAAATTATCGCGGCAATGAAAAACGTGGTCTTCGGTACCCATGGCACTGCGCGGCGTATTCGCTATAACCTCAAGTACACCATTGCCGGCAAAACCGGCACGGCGCAGGTATTTGGCATTGCTCAGGATGCCGAGTATAAAAAAGAAGAAATCGCAAAAAAATTACAGGATCACGCCCTGTTTGTCGGCTTTGCCCCGGTGGAAAACCCGAAAATTGCGGTGGCACTGATCGTGGAAAACGGCGGTGGCGGCGGCTCGGTGGCTGCACCTATCGTGCGCAAGGTCATGGATGCGTATCTGCTGCATCTTAAAGACATGAATATTAATGGAGAACCGGCCCAATGAACTGGCAAAGTGCATCGGAGAGTGGCAATTTCCGGGATGAAAACCGCATTAGCGCCGGGCGGCGTCTGCTGTATCGCTTTCATATCGATCTGCCTCTGTGGATCGGGCTTTTCCTGCTGGCCATGATTGGCATGGTGGTACTCTACAGTGCCGGTGACAGGAGCATGGAACTGCTGAACCGGCAACTGCTGCGACTGCTGCTGGCCTTTCTTGTCATGTTTGCCGTTGCCCAGCTCAATCCCACCACCCTGAAGCACTGGGCGCCCTGGATTTTTGGTGCCGGGCTACTGATGCTGGTGGCCGTGCTACTCTTCGGTGAAGTTGGTAAAGGTGCTCAGCGCTGGCTTAACCTCGGCCTGTTTCGCTTTCAGCCCTCGGAAATGATGAAAATTGCCGTACCACTGATGATTGCCTGGTATATAGCCGAAGCTCCCCTGCCCCCGCGCGGCTGGCGGTTATTGCTGGCCACCATTATGGTCATCGTTCCCACCCTGTTAATTGCTAAACAACCGGATCTGGGTACTGCACTGTTGATCGCCAGCTCTGGCTTCTTTGTGCTGTTACTGGCCGGAGTACGCTGGAAGCTGGTAATAACGATTGCCGCCCTGGCCGCCGCTGCTGCGCCACTGGCCTGGCATTACCTGTTGCATGATTACCAGCGCCAGCGCATTCTTACCTTCCTCAACCCGGAGAGTGATCCACTTGGTTCCGGCTACCATATCATCCAGTCTACCATCGCGATTGGTTCCGGTGGCATCTATGGCAAAGGCTGGCTCAATGGCACCCAGTCACACCTCGACTTTCTGCCGGAACGCTCCACCGACTTTATTTTTGCCGTCTTTAGTGAAGAATTTGGACTGCTTGGCACCATGTTGTTACTGGCTATCTACGCTGCGGTTATCAGTCGCGGTATTATGATTGCCATACATGCACAGGACACCTTTTCCCGGCTGGTGGCCGGCAGTCTGACACTCACTTTCTTTGTCTATGTGTTTGTCAATATCGGTATGGTGTCCGGTATTTTGCCGGTCGTAGGGGTACCCTTACCATTAATCAGTTATGGTGGCACATCAATGGTGACGCTGATGGCTGCTTTCGGTATCCTTATGTCTATACAAACACACCGTAAACTGGTTGGTAACTGATAGCCCTTTAACGTTAAAAGCAGATCTGATGAAATATATACCTTCCCTGGCCCGAATCGCGGTAGCGATTACCTGCCTCTTCCTTTCCTTTAACGCACTGGCCAACGCATTTACCGGTAAAAAGGAAGTGCAGGACTTTATCCAGCAAATGGTGAAAAAACACCGTTTTCAAAAGGATTACCTGCAAGGGCTGTTTGCCGAGGCTAAACTGCACCAGTCGATCCTCGATGCTATTGCCCGCCCGGCCGAGAGTAAGCCCTGGTACCAGTACCGGCCGATTTTCCTGACCAGACAGCGGGTTAATGGCGGTATTCAGTTCTGGAAAGAAAATGCCACTGCGCTGGCGCGTGCCGAACAGAAATATGGTGTGCCACAGGAAATTATCGTCGCCATTATTGGCGTAGAAACCCGCTACGGTCGTCATGCCGGTCGTTACCCGGTGTTCGATGCGCTGGCCACACTGGGGTTTGCCTATCCACCAAGAGCCACGTTTTTCCGCAGTGAACTGGAACAGTTCCTGCTGATGACCCGCGAAGAAAAACTGCCCGCACGAAAAATGCTTGGTTCCTATGCCGGCGCCATGGGTATGCCACAGTTCATTGCCAGCAGTTTTCGTCAGTACGCAGTGGACTTTGATGGTGATGGCAAACGTGATCTGTGGAAAAACCCGAGCGATGCCATTGGCAGTGTCGCTAATTATTTCAAACGCCATCACTGGAAAACCGGACAGCCCATTACCAGCAAGGTACAGGTCTATGGCAAACGTTACAGAAAACTGCTGAGCAAAAATCTAAAGCCCGAACATACCCTGCAGGAACTGCTCAATAATGGTGTGATATTGCCGGGTGGACTCGATGAAAGCCTTAAAGGCCGGCTTATCGAGCTGGAAAAACCAGGAAAACCCGAATACTGGGTGGGTTGGCATAACTTTTATGTGATTACGCGCTATAATCATAGTGCACTGTATTCAATGGCGGTTTATCAACTCAGCCAGAAAATAAAGCAGGGCTATTTACGAAAAAAGTAGTGGACGAGTAGTCGCATGAACAGCCACGTTAAAGTCTTCAGTTTCTTTCTTGTTCCCGGCCTGTTGCTGCTACAGGGCTGTTCCAGCTCCCGGTATGCGGTTGAACAGGATTATGGCCCGGCGCATGATGTCGATGTCAGCCATATTAAGGATGCCGTCCCCCGTTCTGAGCCCCGCAGTAAATCTGGTAATCCAAAAAGCTACAAGGTTCGTGGTAAATGGTACACGGTAATGAACAGCAGCAAGGGCTATGTCAAAAAAGGCATAGCCTCGTGGTACGGTAAAAAATTTCATGGCCACACCACCTCAAGCGGTGAAGTCTATGATATGTATGCCATGACCGCGGCACATAAAACCCTGCCCCTGCCCACTTATGTGCGGGTCACGCATTTAAAAACCGGCAAAAGCGTTATCGTCAAGGTAAACGACCGCGGTCCCTTTCATGAAAACCGTATTATCGACCTTTCCTATGCCGCAGCGAAAAAACTCGGTGTCACCGGCAATGGTACGGCAGTCGTCGAAGTACGCGCCATTGATCCGGATAACTTTCACCAACACAAACCTTATCAGCCAAAGTTCAAACGGCCCTCGCTGGTACAGGCCTACCCGGCTAAAAGCCCCTACAAGCTTTACCTGCAGGTGGGCGCATTCAATGATCAGAAAAATGCCTTTAAACTGCTCAAGCGTTTAAACCGCATGTTTAAAAAGCGCAAGATTCACTCCGAATTTGCCAGTAAGGAAAAAATCTACCGTGTTCGCATCGGCCCGCTCTCCAGCGTTGAAGATGCCGACCGCCTCAGTGCCTACCTGCATAAAAAAGGCATCTCCACTACCCGTATTGAAATCGATTAAGTGTAACCGATAACAACGCTTTCTCACCGTAAAAGATAAAGAGGACGCAAAGTACTTTTTTTCACTCAGTAGGCTGGTTCAAGGAACAAAGTGACGGAACCGACTTTCTGGTTTGTCGGCTCCGCTTCGCTTGAGCCAACCTACAGCTCGTGTTTTGCGGTGAAAAAAGATGCTGTTTACCCCCGGGAGTTTGAACCATGACTA
>JALUTJ010000203.1 GCA_027057985.1 Chromatiales bacterium | reverse complement strand
GTACTGGGAACGGCGATTCCCGGCATGCAAAGCGTCATGACCATGATGATGAAAAATAAGATGAAATCAAAAGGCGTGGCCAGCCTGGAAGAACTGCGTGAAGTTTGTCAGGAAGCCGAAGTACGCATGATTGCCTGTCAGATGACAGTGGATCTGTTCGATATGAGCCCGACCGATTTCATCGATGGCGTTGAATTTGGTGGTGCGGCACTGTTCTTTGAATTTGCCGGCGAATCGGACATCACCCTGTTTATGTAAGTCATAGCAGGCTGGTGACTTAACCAGCCTGTTTTAAAAAATTGTTTCTTCCGTTATTGGGGCGGAGGAGTCAAAAAACGATATAATAATAACGCCCTGCTTTATCCTGAACAGGGCTTTTAATACTATAAAAATAAATACTTATTTTGAGGAAATAATCGATGAAACTAATAAAAATGCTCATGGTTACAGCAAGCCTGTTGTTTGCTGTTGTCGGTCATGCTGAAACCAAACTGATGACCTATATCCTTGCCGCAACGACAAGTGGTAGTGTTAAAGCAGTTTCTGCTTCGACCAAAGATAAATTGACCAAAGCCGGTTTTGAAGTCGTAGGTGAATACTCGCCTTATCCTTCTGCTAATATCATTATCGTCACCAATGACGAGCTTAAAGCCAATGCCGCTAAATCTGACTTCGGTGCTTTCGGCGCCGCGCAGCGGGTTACCGTCACCAAGGTAGGTAATGAAGTGCAGGTGGCATTTACCAACCCGGTTTACATGGCCAATATCTATCGTATGAAGGGTGATCTCAAGTCGGTAGCTGCAAAGCTGAAAAAAGCCCTTGGCTTCAAGAAAGAATATGGCCCGGACGAAGGTCTGACAGCTGCACAACTGCGTGACTACCAGTACAAGTGGCTGATGCCTTACTTTACCGATCGCCTGGAACTAAAAGAATTCGGTAATCAGCAGGTAGCTTTACAGCAAGTTGAAAAGGCACTGACTTCTGCTAACAAGGCAGGGGTAAAGAAAGTGTACCGTATCGATATTCCGGGCAAGCAGGAAACCGTATTCGGTGTCAGCATGGCCGGCCCGGGTGACATCGACTGCAGTGGTGACAAGTACATTATGGACAAGATTGACTTCAAGAAAATCAAGTCAACCGGTCACCTGCCTTATGAAATCGTGGTTTCAAAAGGAACTGCCTATGCCTTACCGGCTGAATTCCGTATCGCGCTGAGCTTCCCGGATTTATCCATGATGGGTAGTAATAGTTTTGCTTCTATCATGTGTGCACCAACCGCAATCCAGGAAGCCCTGACGACTGCCGTGGGTGGTACCTACGTAGAAGAATAATTTTTTAAACTCGATCCATGTTGTACTTCAGCCCTGCTAATTGTTAGCAGGGCATTTTTTTGTCTTTCATTCCAGTAAACGCAAGTTTCAATGCATTTTCCATGCAGATCGGTTAGTATATTCGACCTTTTTCGCTGAGGCTGATTTGAGCACCGGGTCTGTTCCGGTTAGCTATTTAGTCTCATAACACATTGATTTTTATATAGATTATCCAGGGGACGCGCATGTTCAGCAAAGACATGACAATTTCGGGTTTTGACGATGAATTATGGCAGGCGATCGAGAACGAAGAACGACGCCAGGAAGAGCATATCGAACTGATTGCTTCCGAGAATTACACCAGTCCACGTGTCATGCAGGCCCAGGGCTCAGTACTGACCAACAAGTACGCCGAGGGTTACCCCGGCAAACGCTATTATGGCGGTTGTGAGTATGTCGATATCGCTGAACAGCTGGCCATTGACCGTGCCAAAGAACTGTTCAATGCCGATTATGCCAATGTTCAGCCGCACTCCGGTTCTCAGGCCAATGCCGCGGTCTACTTTGCGCTGTTGAATGCCGGTGATACCGTGCTGGGGATGAGCCTGGCCCATGGTGGCCACCTGACACATGGTTCTAAAGTGAGTTTTTCCGGTAAATTATTCAACGCGGTACAATATGGCCTGAATGAGGAAACCGGTGAAATCGATTATGAGCAGGTTGAAGCTCTGGCGCTGGAACACAGGCCAAAAATGATCGTGGCCGGCTTTTCTGCCTATTCCCGCATCGTGGACTGGCAACGTTTTCGTGATATTGCCGACAAGGTCGGCGCCTACCTGATGGTAGACATGGCCCATGTTGCTGGTTTGATTGCGGCCGGTGAGTATCCCAGCCCGGTTGCCATTGCCGATGTCACCACCTCGACCACACATAAAACCCTGCGCGGGCCGCGTGGTGGTATTATTCTGGCAAAATCCAACCCGGAAATTGAAAAGAAACTCAACTCCATGATCTTCCCCGGTACCCAGGGTGGTCCGCTGATGCACATTATCGCGGCCAAAGCCGTGGCCTTCAAAGAGGCCCTGCAGCCGGAATTCAAAACCTATCAGCAACAGGTGATTAAAAATGCAAAGGCTATGGCCAACGTATTTATCGAGCGCGGTTATGAAGTGGTTTCCGGGGGAACTGATGACCACCTGTTCCTGGTTAGCTTTATCGAAAGTGGGCTGACCGGCAAGGATGTGGATGCCTGGTTAGGGCAGGCCAATATCACTATCAACAAGAACTCGGTACCGAATGATCCGCAGTCACCATTTGTTACCAGCGGTATTCGTGTTGGTACCCCGGCCGTTACCACACGTGGTTTCGATGAGCAGGACTGTATCGATCTCGCTGGCTGGATGTGTGATGTCATCGATAGCAAGGGTGATGAGAAGGTCATTGCCGAGGTTAAGGACAGGGCACTGGCACTTTGTAAAAAGAAACCGGTTTATAAATAAAAAACCATCATGTATTGCCCGTTCTGTAACGCTGATGATACCAAGGTTATCGATTCGCGACTGGCGAATGAAGGTGCCATGGTGCGGCGGCGGCGGGAATGTCAGAGCTGTGGTGAGCGCTTTACCACGTTTGAATCTGCCGAGCTGGTGATGCCCTATATCATCAAGCAGGGTGGACAACGTGAGCCATTCAATGAAAACAAGTTACGTGCAGGGATGCAGCGGGCACTGGAAAAACGCCCGGTGGGTACCGAGGATATTGAAAAAGCCATTATCCGCATTATGAAGCGAATGCGCGCCAGCGGTGATCGCGAGATTCCGGCCGAGCAGGTGGGTAGCTGGGTCATGGATGAGTTGCGTGACCTGGATCAGGTCGCCTATGTGCGCTTTGCTTCTGTTTATCGCAGCTTTGAAGATGTTAGCGCCTTTGAAGAAGAGATTGAAAAGCTCAAACTCAGTCCTTCACCCGAGGTGAAGCGGCAGCAGAAATCCCTGTTACCCGAGGATGAAGCGTGAGTTTCTCTGCAGATGATCACCGATTCATGGCGCGGGCTCTGCAGCTGGCAGAAAAGGGTATTTATACCACGGCGCCCAATCCCAATGTCGGCTGTGTCATTGTTAAAGATAATGAAATCGTGGGCGAAGGCTGGCATGAAAAGGCTGGAGCACCTCATGCCGAAATCAATGCCCTGCGCGAAGCCGGTAAACGGGCGAAGGGTGCAACCGTTTATGTCACGCTGGAACCCTGTTGTCACCATGGCAAGACACCACCATGTAGTAATGCCCTGATCGAAGCCGGGGTCAGTCGCGTCGTGGCGGCAATGGTCGATCCGCATCAAAAGGTGGCCGGGCAGGGATTGCAGCAACTTGAAGCAGCTGGTATCAGGGTAGAACAGGGTCTGATGCAGGCTCAGGCCGAAGCCCTCAACCCCGGTTTTATCAAGCGTATGAAAACAGGCCTGCCTTATGTGCGCTGCAAACTTGCCATGAGCCTGGATGGCCGTACCGCCATGGCCTCGGGAGAAAGCAAGTGGATTACCGGGCCGGCGGCAAGGGAAGACGTGCAGCGTTTGCGAGCCCGCAGTGGTGCGATACTGACAGGTGTTGGAACGGTGCTGGCCGATGATCCTTCAATGACAGTACGGCTTGAAGGCTTTGAGCAGCAGCCATTGCGAGTTGTGGTCGATACCAATCTCAGCATGTTGCCACAGGCAAAAATGTTACAGCAACCGGGACGCACCCTGTTGATGACCTGTAGTGAAGATGAGTATGCACTTGAGCAGTTAAAAAATGCCGGTGCAGAAATTCATCGTCTGCCTTACTGTAATACGCATGTGGATCTGAAACCCCTGTTACGTGAACTGGGCGAAATGCAGATCAATGATGTATTACTGGAAAGTGGCGCAACCTTAAGTGGTGCCATGTTAGAGGATGGCCTCATCGATGAACTGGTGCTTTATATTGCGGCTTCGATTATGGGTAACCAGGCAAGAGGCCTGTTCAACCTGCCACAACTGCAAAGCATGCAGGATAAAATTGAACTGGATATCATTGACCAGCGTATCGTTGGTGATGATATTCGATTAACGGCGAAAGTGAGAAAGCACTGATTATGTTTACCGGAATTATCGAGTCCGTGGGTGAAGTTGCCGCGATTGAAATGAAGGGTGAAGATGCGCGCGTCCGTATTCTGACCAACAAACTGGATCTTGCGGATGTGCAGCTCGGAGACAGTATTGCGGTAAATGGGGTGTGTTTAACCGCGGTAGAACTACCCGGCGATGGTTTCTGGGCCGATGTCTCCGGTGAAACCCTCTCGGTCACAACGTTTAAGTCACTACATGTGGGTAGCCGGGTAAACCTGGAGAAAGCCCTGACCCCAACCACGCGACTCGGTGGTCACCTTGTCAGTGGGCACGTCGATGGCATTGGTAAGGTGGTTGAACGCTATAATGATGGTCGTTCGGTTCGTTTCCATATACAAAGCCCCGATGACATGGCAAAGTATATTGCTGCCAAGGGATCGATTTGTGTTGATGGTATCAGTCTTACGGTTAACGCGGTAAAGGGGGCGGTGTTTGAGCTGAATATCGTACCGCACACCCTGCAGGAAACCACCATGTCTGATTTTAAACCGGGAACCGAAGTCAACCTTGAAGTTGACATTATCGCGCGCTACCTTGAAAGGATGATACTGGGTGATAAAGCAGCGGATGCGGCGAGTAGTGGCATCAGCATGGAGATGCTGGCCGAACATGGTTTTCTGAAATAAAGATGATAATAGCAATGACAGTTGCTAGCAATGAGTATAAAAGATTATGGCTTTAAACAGCGCAAAAGAAATTATTGAAGATATCCGCCAGGGCAAGATGGTTATCCTGATGGATGATGAAGACCGTGAGAACGAAGGTGACCTGATTATTGCGGCAGACTGTGTTCGGGCCGAAGATATTAACTTTATGGCCACCTATGGCCGTGGCCTGATCTGCCTGACCCTGACCCGGGAACGCTGTGAACAGTTACGCCTGCCATTGATGGTAGAAGATAACCAGGAAATGCATGCAACTAATTTTACCGTCAGTATCGAGGCGGCCAGTGGTGTGACCACTGGCATCTCTGCCGCAGATCGTGCTGTCACCGTGCATGCGGCCGTCGCGCCCGATGCCAGCCCGGCCAGTATCGTACAACCGGGACATATTTTTCCATTGATGGCACAGCCCGGTGGCGTGCTCACCCGTGCCGGTCATACCGAAGCAGGCTGTGATATCGCCCGTCTTGCCGGCCGTGAACCGGCTGCAGTGATTGTTGAAATTCTGAATGAAGATGGCACCATGGCGCGCCGCCCGGACCTGGAAGTTTTTGCCGAGAAGCATGGTTTGAAAATTGGCACCATTGCCGATTTAATCGAATACCGTTTGCAAAATGAAAAAACCGTTGATCGGGTTGCCGCCTGTAATATGCCAACCGAGGTCGGTGATTTTCGGCTTCATGCTTATCGCAACGGTGTCGATGGCCAGGTACACCTTGCGCTGGTGATGGGCGAGCCGGAACCGGAAAAACCGACCCTGGTGCGGGTACACGTGGAAAATACCATGTGTGATATTTTTGGTAGCCAACGAGATGACTGTGGCTGGCCGTTACGTGATGTCATGAAACGTGTTGCCGAGGCGGGTGAAGGTGTGATTATTATCCTGCGCCTGGCAGAAGAGTCAAACATGCTGGTGAATATGATCAAGCACTATGACATGCACGACAAAGGCGAGGTGCATGCTGAGATAGAAGGTGGTGAAGATTTAAGAACCTATGGTATTGGTGCACAGATTCTTACCGATCTCCGGGTCAGAAAAATGCGGGTCATGAGTGCGCCGAAGAAAATGCATGCCCTCTCAGGCTTTGGTCTCGAGGTGGTGGAATACGTGTACGATAAAAATTAATTTAAGCAGGTAAAGAAAGATGAGTAAAATAAAAAAAGTTGAAGGTGATCTTGTTGTTAAGGGGGCACGTTTTGGTATCGTGATTACCCGCTGGAACAGTTTCGTAGTGGAAAACCTGCTTGAAGGTGCACTGGACTGTTTAAAACGCCATGGTGCCAGTGAAGCCGATATCGAGGTAGTTTATGTGCCCGGAGCTTTTGAAATTCCACTGGCAGTAAAAAAGATGGCGGGTAGCAAAAACTATGATGCCGTGATTACCCTTGGTGCCGTGATTCGTGGTGGTACCCCGCATTTTGAGTATGTTGCCGGTGAATGTGTCAAAGGCATGGCAAGTAGCATGATGCAATACGAGATTCCGGTAGCCTTTGGTGTGCTCACCGTTGATACCATCGAGCAGGCGATTGAACGTGCCGGTACCAAGGCAGGTAACAAGGGTGAAGAAGCGGCCCTGTCTGCAATCGAAATGGTTAACCTGTTACGTAACCTGGACTAGGAAATAGATCGTGTCGCAAACCAGTGATCGAAGTCGTGCCCGTCGCTATGCCGTACAGGCCTTGTATGAATGGCAGATATCGGCCAATAGTCCGAAAGATATCGAGCAACAGTTTCTTATCGAGCACCAAAACAGAAACTTTGACCGTGCCTATTTTAGTGAACTGCTAAATGGTATCTCGAGCCAGGTCGCAGAACTGGATGCCCTGCTTGCCCCGGTATCGGAGCGTCCTTATGATGAAGTAGGTGTGGTGGAAAAAGCCATTCTCCGCCTTGGTTGTTATGAATTAAAAAACCGTATCGACATCCCTTACCGGGTTGTGATCAATGAAGCCATCGAACTGGCAAAGACCTTTGCCGCGGACCAGGCGCACCGCTTTGTCAACGGCACCATGGATAAACTGGCCGCAGATCTGCGCCAGCCTGAAGTCGCGGCAAGAAAAAGCTAAAGACTATGTCGACCGAGTTTAAACTCATTCGTGATTACTTTATGCGCCGGCAACAACGTGATGATGTAATCCTTGGTATTGGTGATGATGCCGCCGTTCTACAGGTGCCGGCGGGTTACCAGCTGGTTCAGTCTGTCGATACCCTGGTAGAGGGTGTTCATTTTCCGGTTGAAACTTCGGCGCAGGATATCGCCTTTAAGGTGCTCGCAGTTAATTTAAGTGATATGGCAGCAATGGGTGCAACACCGGCGTGGTTTACACTTGCCCTGACCCTGCCGGGTGCGGAAGACTTCTGGTTAAAAGCATTTAGTGAAAGCCTGTTTGAAATAGCCGATCACTATGATGTTGAACTGGTGGGGGGAGATACCAGTCAGGGGCCGCTGAGCATTACCATTAGCATGAATGGTTTTGTCGAACAGGGCAGAGCATTACAACGTGGTGGTGCTGCACCGGGTGACCGGGTTTATGTTTCCGGGCAGATCGGTGATGCAGCGCTGGCACTGGCGGCCTGGCAGGAACTTTTTCTTCTGCGCGATGACACCCGGGAACAACTGTATCAAAAACTCAACCGCCCTGTGCCTCGGGTTGAACTTGGCCAGTTTCTGCGGAACTATGCGACGGCCTGTATTGATATTTCCGATGGTTTGATTGCTGATCTGCAACATCTAACCGAGGCCAGTGATGTTGCCGCAGTGATCGATTGCGAAAAGATTCCGCTTAGCAATGCTTTCAGGGAAAACATGGCCAATGATGATCTTATGCTGCCCTTAATCCTTTCTGGCGGCGATGACTATGAGCTTTGTTTTACCATTGCCGAGGATAAACAGGCTGTATTCGAACAGGCAGCAAGGGAACAGGGATTTACTCTGAGCTGTATCGGTGAAATAAAAGAGGGTAGTGGTGTGCAATGCTTTAAACAGGGTAAAGAAATCCGTGTACCCGAAGCCGGTTACCAGCACTTTATGCAGGAATAAAAAGTGAGAACCCCCCGTGAAATTATTTTTCACCCTGTTCACTTCCTGAGTCTTGGTCTTGGCAGTGGCCTTGCGCCGCGTGCCCCCGGTACCATGGGCACCCTTGTCGCAGTACTTTTATACCTGCCACTTTCCACGCTTTCTTTGCCTTTATATGTTGCAATATTGCTTGTTTCGATTCTTGCCGGCATTTATCTCTGCGGTGCAACTTCACGTGCACTGGGCGGACATGATCACCCGGCCATTGTCTGGGATGAATTTGCCGGGTTCTGGCTGACCATGTTGATGGCGCCTTCCGGCTGGCAATGGCTGCTTGCCGGATTTATCCTGTTTCGCCTGTTCGATATCTGGAAACCGTGGCCGGTAAGTGTCGCCGATCACAAAGTAACAGGTGGCCTCGGAATAATGCTGGATGATTTGCTGGCAGGAGCGTATGCTTTTATTATTATTCAAGCAGTCTATTATTACTTTTTTTAAGAACAATTTGCGCCGAGGGAAGACACGTGACTTTAAGAAAATACCTGTTGATTTTTAGCCTGTTTTTTTCTGTCAATGCTTTTGCCAATAATGTCGAAATCGTCAGGGTAGTACTAAGCAAGTACGCTGGCAGCTGGCGTGCCGATGTCACCCTACGCCATGCAGACACTGGTTGGAAACATTATGCCGATGCCTGGCGACTGGTCGATGAAAAGGGAAATGAAATTGCCAAACGCGTACTCTGGCATCCGCATGTCAATGAACAGCCGTTTACCCGTTCCTTGAGCAACTTCCATCTGCCCGAAGATTTGAAAATACTGTATGTCGAAGCCCATGATAAAAAACATGGCTGGTCCCCCGACAGGGTGAAGATCGATATGAGTAAACCACAGGGCGACCGTTACACCATCACCATTCGTTAAACCAGATTGAAACTGCCTGCTATTAGTCTGTTACTTTTCCTGTTACTCACAGGCCAGGTGCTTGCGCTCGATATACAGGTGCTGGGGCTGTTTAAAAACATGGTCATCCTGCGCGTGGATGGCAAACAACATAAACTGAAAAAAGGTAAAACCACGCCAGAAGGTATTAAGCTGATTTCTGCCGACAGTGATGAAGCCATTCTTGAAGTCAACGGGGTTGAGAAAGCCTACCGGCTTGGCCAGCATGTCAGTGCTAACTATAAAAGCCAGCAACAGCCTGAAGTTAAAATCCTGCCTGTGCAGGGCATGTACCAGACTCCGGGGCTGATTAACGGGCAGCCGGTTCAGTTTCTGGTTGATACCGGCGCTACCTGGATAGCGATGAATATTCACCAGGCAAGAAATCTTGGCATTAACTTTCGTTTTACCGGGAAGCGCTCTGCTGTTTCAACGGCAAACGGGGTTGCACCGGTTTACCGTATCGTGCTGGACAGGGTCAGCGTTGGCGGTATTGAACTGCATAATGTTGAGGCTGTCGTGGTTGATGGCAGTTCACCGCGGGAAGTACTGCTCGGTAATTCTTTTCTTAACCGCATCAATATGCAACGCAATGGCCAGGTTTTGTTATTGAAGAAAAAATTTTGAAAGCTAAATAGCTGTTGTAAATACCAGTTTAGTTATAAGAGTTAATGAAAATATCTAAACTGATGTGACAGGAGGTGATTCAGCTATTGCCGATCAAGACACGCCGTAGATACGTCCCTGTAGGCTCGACAGCAGCTTCCTTGCTGCTGACGGTCTTGATCGACAATAGCTTTCTACCTCCTACGAAGCTCTACAATAAAAAAGGCGAGATACCCCGCCTTTTACTGATAAGAAACCTGCCTTATAAGTCTTTTGTTTTATCTCTTTCAATCAGAGCATAGGCAGAGTGGTTATGAATCGATTCAAAGTTTTCGGATTCTGCAATATAAGCAATGATACGATCATCGGCATTCAGGCGTGCCGCTACATCACGTACCATATCTTCAACAAACTTCGGGTTATCATAGGCACGTTCGGTAATATTCTTTTCATCCGGGCGCTTCAACAGGCCAAACAGCTCACAGGAGGCTTCCTGCTCAACCAGATCGATGATTTCTTCGATCCAGACAAAGTCCTTGATCTTCGCCGTAACCGTCACATGAGAACGCTGGTTGTGCGCACCATAATCCGAAATTTTCTTGGAGCAGGGGCAAAGGCTGGTAACCGGTACCAGCACTTTCAGGGTAAGCTGGTTATTGCCATCGATAATTTCACCGATAAAGGTGACATCGTAATCCATCAGGCTCATAACACCGGAGACGGGTGCCTTCTTGTTGACGAAATAGGGAAAGCTCATTTCAATATGGCCGGATTCAGCTTCGAGTCGCTCGGTCATTTCTTCCATCATATCCTTGAAAGACTTCACCGAAATTTCTCGTTCGTGATTATTCAGAATTTCCACGAAACGTGACATGTGCGTGCCCTTGAAGTTATGCGGCAGGTTCACATACATATTGAAATTGGCAATGGTATGTTGTTCACCCCCGGTGCGATCCAGTACCCGTACGGGATGGCGAATATCCTTGATCCCAACCTTGTTAATAGGAATCTGGCGGGTGTCCTGGCTGCTTTGCACATCAGCCATTGTGGCATTGTTGTCTTGGCTCATAATTCTCTTTTCCGGTTATTCAGTCGTCTTCACTGTATATGACGCAGGCGCGATCGGTTTCCCACAGGGTCACACTGCTGACTTTTACTGCATCCTGATTCAGCTTTTTAGCCAGTTCCTGATACAGGTATGCCGATATATTTTCCGCAGTCGGGTTAATCCTGTCGAACGGCGGGATATCGTTGAGGTTACGATGGTCCAGCTGATCAATCAGGGCCCGGGTCGCATCCTTGATGACCTTGAAATCCATGCCCATGCCAACCTCGTCCAGCCGGGTTGCCGTTACCTGGACTTCCACTTTCCAGTTATGGCCATGTAAGCGATTACACACGCCCTCGTATTCACGAAGGTAATGCGCAGCGGCAAAATCCAGCAGGATTTTCATTGTATAGCGTTTTGTCATAATACTTGAGTAATCAGGTTGGGAATTTAAGCGAGTGTGACATGTTTTGCAAGTTCTTCTGTGCCGAGGAAGTCTTCGATGGCGCGCAGTATACCAGAAGTGGACAATCCTGCATCATCGAGAAGCTGTTCGCGGCTGGCATGTTCCATAAATCGATCCGGCAAACCCAGGTTGAGAATACGGTTATGGCATTGCTGGCGGAGCAGGAACTCATTCACGGCACTGCCAGCCCCACCCATGACCGCATTATCCTCGATGGTCACCAGTACATCATGGCTGGCAGCCATTTTCAGCAGCATGGCTTCATCCAGCGGCTTGATAAAACGCATATTGACCACGCTGGCATCGAGTTTTTCAGCGGCCTGCATGGCATCTTCGAGTACGCTGCCAAAACTGAGCAGGGCGACCTGCCTGCCTTTGCGTACCTGTTCCGCTTTACCCAGCGGCAGGGTTTCCAGACCGGGCTCAATCTTGACATTGGGACCGGTACCGCGAGGATAGCGCACCGCAGCAGTACCTTCGAGCTGGAAGCCGGTGCTGAGCATCTGGCGGCATTCGTTTTCATTGGCCGGTGCCATAATGGTGATATTGGGAATACAGCGCATATAGCTGAGGTCAAAACTGCCGGCATGGGTGGCACCATCCGGGCCGACCACCCCGGCACGGTCAATCGCAAATAGCACGGGCAGCTTTTGCAGCGCCACATCGTGAATCAGCTGATCATAGCCGCGTTGTAAAAAGGTGGAATAGATGGCCACCACCGGCTTCAGACCTTCGCAGGCCATCCCCGCAGCCACGGTAACCGCGTGTTGCTCAGCAATGCCCACATCAAAATAGCGATCCGGAAACTGCTCGGAAAATTCTACCAGCCCGGAACCCTCGCGCATGGCCGGGGTAATCGCCATCAGGCGCTCATCCACCTTTGCCATATCCAGCAGCCACTGCCCAAATACCTGGGTGTAAGTCGGCGTTTTTGCCGTTGATTTCTCCAGCTTGCCAGATTCTGCACTGAACTTGCCCACGCCGTGGAAGGCCACCGGGTTTAGCTCAGCCGGGCTGTAGCCCTTGCCCTTGGTGGTCACGATATGCAGAAACTGTGGCCCACTCAGATTACGCAGGTTACGCAGGGTTTTCACCAGCGTATCCATATCATGGCCATCGATCGGGCCAATGTAGTTAAAACCCAGTTCCTCGAACAGGGTACCGGGAACCACCATGCCTTTGACATGCTCTTCGGTACGGCGTGCCAGCTCCCATACCGAGGGCATCACACCAAGCACTTTTTTACTGCCCTCGCGCATGCTGGAATACAGTTTGCCGGAAAGCAGCTTGGCGAGGTAATTGGACATGCCGCCGACATTCGGCGAAATCGACATATCATTGTCATTCAGGATCACCAGCAGGTTGGCATCGAGATCACCGGCATGGTTCAGAGCCTCGAAGGCCATGCCCGCAGTCATGGCGCCATCGCCGATAATCGCAGCAACCCGGCGTTCACTCTTTTGCTGTTTTGCGGCAATCGCCATTCCCAGCGCGGCACTGATCGAGGTGCTGGAATGGCCGACACCAAAGGTGTCATACGGACTTTCCTCACGGCGCGGAAAGCCACTTATACCGCCCTTGCTGCGGATAGTGGCCATTTGCTCACGACGACCGGTGAGGATTTTATGCGGATAGCTCTGATGCCCCACATCCCATACCAGCCGATCTTCCGGGGTATTGAAAACATGGTGCAGGGCCACGGTCAGTTCCACCGTGCCGAGGCCAGAAGAAAGGTGCCCGCCTGAGCGGCTGACCGACTGAATCATAAATTCGCGTAGTTCATTGGCAAGGGTAGTCAGCTCGCTGATGCTGAGATCCTTCATCTGTGAAGGATTATCGATCTGCTCGAGCAGGGATGGTGCATTTTGTTCGCTCATCAGTGGATCATGAGCTTCGCGAGCCATAAAGTCAAAAATTAATCGGCTCGATCGGCAGGTCAGGCTGTCGGCTCAAGCGCAGCGGAGCCGGCAAACCAATACTCCCTCTCCTTGAAGGAGAGGGCAGGGGTGAGGTGATGAAAAAATTCACAAATTCAGTAGTTCAGGTTTCAGCCTGACAATTAATATCTTGTTACCGGCTATTCATTCGGAAAATCTCGATTCGCGACACGTTATGCGCCATCCCTGGCCGCTCGACGATTGCCGTCCTGGCAATCGACGGTCGCTCATCGAGTTTTACTGCTGAATATCCTGTATCCTCTGCATCTTCGCGTCCTTTGCGTTCTCTGTGCCTTTACGGTGAAAAAATTACAGGTCGGCTCGAGCAGTAGGTTTAGGCTTTAGTCTGACGATAAAACAATCAATAATCCCGCTTAATAATATAATCCGCCAGCCAGCGCAGCGGTGCTGCTCGCTCAGCGAACATATCCAGGCTGTCGAGCGCCTGCTGATGCAGGTCTGCTGCCATCTCCCGTGCGCCATCGAGCCCAAGCAGGGCAGGGTAGGTGGGCTTGTTCATGGCAATATCGGCACCCTGGGTTTTGCCCAGGGTTTCGGTATCGCTAGTCACATCGAGAATATCGTCCTGAATCTGGAAGGCAAGCCCAATGCACTTGGCAAAGTGATCCAGCTTTTTCAACGCGGTTTTCTCAATGTCTGGCCGACATAGGGCAGCCATTTTTACACTGGCGCGGATCAGGGCACCGGTTTTATGTACATGCATGTCTTCCAGCTCGGCGATATTGAGTGATTTCCCCACCGAGTCGAGATCAATGGCCTGTCCACCGGCCATGCCGCGGGAGCCACTGGCAACGGCCAGGGTATCGAGAATATCGAGGCGCTGTGCGGCCGGGATGGTATCCGGCAGGCCATGCGCCAGCACATGAAAAGCCAGTGCCTGCAGAGCATCGCCGGCCAGAATGGCCTGAGCCTCGTCAAAGGCCCGGTGACAGGTAGGCTTGCCCCGGCGTAGATCATCATTGTCCATCGCGGGCAGGTCATCATGCACCAGGGAATAGGCATGGATAAATTCCACCGCCGCTGCCGGGCAGTCCAGCGCATCAGTACTGGCTTCGACCGCGTAACCGGCAGCATAGGTCAGCACCGGGCGCACCCGCTTACCCCCATTGAGCACAGCATAGCGCATGGCCTGGTGCAGGCGAGAGGGGTTGATATTATCAGCAGGCAGCCACTTTTCCAGG
>JALUTJ010000202.1 GCA_027057985.1 Chromatiales bacterium | reverse complement strand
GGGATAGATAACTTAAATGGCCAAGAAAGAGAAAAACAGGTTATATCTTGCAATTCAGGATCTCTATTTTGGCCACGAGCGGCGCTCTCATGTTTTTCGCTGGGCGCTGCTGGGTTTTGATGTCATCACTATTCTCTATTTTATCCTGGCTTCTTTTTATCATCATGTCGATGATATTCATCTTATCGAAGAAAGTATCGGTATTATTTACCTGCTGGAGTTTCTGGCCCGGCTTTATGTCAGTTCGAGTCGGATCAGGGATATTTTTCACCCGGTAGGTCTTGCAGATATCATCGTTATTGCTTCCCTGCTGGCACCGTCACTGGCAGAAAACTTCTCATTCCTGCGGGTTATCCGTGCCTTGCGCCTGCTTCGCTCGTATCACATGCTTAAAACTTTACGCAAGCAATCACGCTATGTCAGGGAGCATGAGGACATTATCTTTAGTGTGGTAAACCTGCTGGTATTTATTTTTATTATTACTGCGATTGTCTATGTCAGTCAGGTGGGAGCCAACCCGGCTATCAAGAATTATGTTGATGCCCTGTACTTCACTATTGCCACGTTGACCACAACCGGCTTTGGCGATATTACCCTTGTCGGTGAAGGTGGACACCTGCTGGCGGTATTGATAATGATTTTTGGTATTTCACTGTTTTTGCGGCTTATCCAGACTATTTTCCGTCCTGGTAAGGTGCGTTATGAATGTCCCCAGTGCGGGCTTAACCGCCATGATGCGGATGCCATCCACTGCAAGCATTGCGGTAATATTCTTCATATCACAACAGATTACCGGTGCAGATTCTGTGGATGAACCTGGTGACCGATGGCATGACCGCAGTGGCGCTGGGACTGGAACCGGTGGAAAAGGGGGTTATGCAAAGACCTCCACGCGCAGCGCGTGAACCCATTCTTAACCGGCAGGGGATCCTGATGATCCTGTTACTGGGTGGTTATATCGGGCTGGCAACCCTGTGGCTGTTCCATTATTACCTCGATAGCGGGCAGGAAAATGCCGTGCTACTGGCACAAACCGTTGCCTTTACCGGGATTATCGTACTGGAAAAAGTCAACGTGTTTAACTTCCGCTCCCTGCATGAGCCGTTACTGCGGCTGGGTTTCTTTAGCAACCCCTGGGTACTGGCGGCATGGAGTCTGACGATTGGCATGCAGGTCTGTGCCATTTATGTCCCGTTTTTACAGGAAGCACTGCATACCGTGCCGCTGGGCTGGCAGGACTGGGGTATGATTATTGTCATTGCCCTGCCGGTGCTGGTGGTTACCGAGATTTATAAATGGCTGAACTCTCGCCGTATCACATCGGCTTAAAGGTAATCGTTTTCCTGGGCGACTAGTTCACTACGCGCGGCCTTAACCCGATTGAGCAGCATGGCATAGTGCGTGGCATCATCGGCAGATTCGAGCGGACCTTCCATGCCCACCGGGGTTTTTACACACCAACCGTCACCACAGGGTTGAATTAAGGTTGCATCAAAAGTCATGCCTTGTCTCCTCATTCATATTCTTTCAGTCCTTTAAGCATAGCGACTCAAGCTGCTTTTGTGAACCGGTTCACATAATTTTAACATTGCTATTTATATTTCCCACTTTTCTATAAAATAATGGCTTTATTTGTTATTAAATACCCACTAAATATTAAATCAGAAGGAAATATATTTAAAATAGTCAGTATTTGTAATATATGGAGATTAGTATTCACTAATCCGGCTCTTTTATAGAGTAAAGTGGGTTTAATGCCGTTTTCAGACTGGCAAAAAGTGTAGGATTGTGGGCTTCTTCATCCTTCAATAGTTGCTTCATATGCTCGCGTTCGGTGGGCATGCTAAAGCAGGCGGGGCAGGAATCCCGGATCACGGGCAGTTCCGTCTCGCGGGCAAAGGCAGCGGTCTCCCTTTCGCGCACATAGATCATGGGCCGGATAATCCGGATATCCCCGTCCTGATTCGTGTAGTGCGCCTTCATGGTACGAAGCTGGCCACCGCGAAAGGCCGACATCAGAAAACTCTCGGCCAGGTCATCCAGGTGCTGCCCCAGTGCCAGCACGTTGTAGTTTTCCCGTCGTGCCGTGCTGTACATCATGCCGCGTTTCATGCGGGAGCAAAAAGAACAGAAGGAATCCTTTTGCATTTGCGCCTCGGCCTGCGCCGTCATGTCATGGCTGAGATAAAAATAGGGGATGCCCATTTGTGCCAGATAGTTTTTTAAACGCGAGGGATCAAAGCCCTCGATTTCCGGATCCACGGTCACCGCGGCAATATCAAAGTCAATCGGGGCATGGCGCTGCAGGTGTCGCAGCGCATGCAGCAGGGTCAGGGAGTCCTTGCCACCGGATAGCCCCAGCAGCACACGATCCCCGGCGCGGATCATCTCGAACTCGGTAATGGCCTGGCCGATGGGTCGCATCAGCTTTTTTGGCATCTTTACAAGGGGTTGTTTTTTACTCATGGCCTTATTATGGCGTGCCAGTATAAGGAATAACAATTTTTTCTGGGTACAGGTGTTACATTAAGAGGAATTAGATCTATCAATGGGGGCGTGATCTTTCCCCAGAGTATTCTACACTTAAATAATAATTCAGGGGTGGCAGTCATTATGGGGATGGATATGGAGAGCAAGGTCAAAACAGTTTCACCGCGTGAAGCTTATGACTTTATTCAGCGTGATCCCCGCGCCCTGCTGATTGATGTACGTTCCAATATGGAATTTCTTTTTATTGGTCATCCCCTTGATGCTATCAGTATTCCCTGGATCGATGAGGCGGACTGGGAGATCAATCCGCATTTTGCCGCGCAGGTGCGTAAACTGATTCTGGGTGGACTGGAGCATGGTGAGAGTGGGCATAATGTGCCACTTTTTCTGATCTGTCGCAGTGGCAAGCGTTCATGCGAAGCGGCGCAATGTCTGATCGAAGCTGGCCTGCACGAGGTTTATACCATAGCCGATGGTTTCGAGGGCGAGCTGGATGAAAACCATCATCGTAGCACGCTTGGTGGCTGGCGTTATGAAGGCCTGCCCTGGGCACAATGTTGATTAATCCTGCTGAGCTGAAATTTTCTTCGCTTTTTTTAACGCCTCAGGCAGTGATCTTGAAAACTCGATTGTATTTTTTCTTTTGCGGATACCGGCTCGCCTTAGTTTGAGGATCATTCTTGGTTGCAGGTTATTGATAATCATGGCAATACCGCGGGAAGATAATGCTTCCGCAATTGATTCCATGGCAATAATGGCACTGACATCCAGCATTGAGACTTCTGACATATCCAGTATTACCACTCGCACTTCCGGTGTTACCGATGAAATGGTTTTTAACGCTTTCTGTGCAGTACCAAAAAATAATGGTCCGTTGATATCATAAACGGCAACTTTATCAGGCAGCTGGTAGTCCTGGTGATCATGTTCAATCTCGGCAATATCTGCGAGGTGAATACTTTTGCGTATAAATAGCATGGCGGCAAGTCCCATACCGACCGCAACCGCGATAGTCATATCAAAAAGCACTGTAAGCAGGAAGCAGAGTAATAAAACAATCACATCATCAAGTGGTGCTATCTTCAGGGTACGAAGAAAATGTTTTGCTTCACTCATGTTCCAGGCCACCATCAATAACAGTGCGGCCATCGAAGCCATTGGGATATAGGCCAGCAGGGGTGCAAGTAGCAGGATTGAAACAAGAATAAACAGGCTGTGAATCACAGAAGACAGCGGCATACTGCCACCGGACTTGATATTTGCCGCGGTACGGGCAATTGCTGCAGTAGCTGGCAGACCGCCAAAAAGTGGAGAAACCATGTTGCCAATACCCTGGCCAATCAATTCATCATTGGGATTATGTCGCTTGCCAGACATACCATCGGCAACCACGGCACAGAGCAGGGATTCAAGCGATCCCAGTATGGCAATGGTTATCGCAGAAGGCAGTAGCAGGCGTACAAGATCAAAACTGAGCCCCACCGGTTTACCGTCGGCACCGGGAAGGTTCCAGGGCCATTCAAAGGCTGGAAGCGTGGGTGGTATACCATTGCCGCTAAGACCGTTAATTTCATAGTGGAAGCGACTGCCAATGGTGGCAACATTAAATTCGGGAAACAGGGAATGCAGTAGCCACGCAACTAAAGAACCAACCAGCAGGGCAACCAGGTGGCCGGGTATTTTTGAATGGAAGCGAGGCCACAGCAGCAGGGTTGTCAGTGTCAGGCTACCTACCAGGGTTTCCTGCCAGCGAATACTTGATAATGATTGCAGGATAATAACAAGTTTATCGAGGTAATGGCCGCTCATCAGCGTGATATCAAGCCCGAAAAAATCCTTGATCTGAAAGGTGGCGATGACAAGGCCGATACCGGCGGTAAAGCCTACAGTTACCGGGTAAGGAACAATCTCGATAAGTTTGCCCAGCTTGCCCAGGCCCATAAGTATAAGAATGATGCCAGCCATAAAGCCACTGACGAGCAGGCCACCGAGACCATAATGTTGCACGATAGGTAATAGCACCACGATAAAGGCCGCAGTTGGCCCGGAGATATTCACTTTTGAACCGCCGCTGAGTGCAATAAAGATACCGGCAATTATCGCGGTATAAAGTCCATGCTGGGGTGGTACACCACTGGCAATGGCGAGCGCCATGGAAAGGGGCAGGGCTATCACGCCAACCGTCAGGCCGGCAAGAATATTGGCCTGTATTTCATGGGCGGATGGTTGACTGGCAATCGATTTTTTCAGTGCAGAGAACATTCAGGAAGAACTCACCTCGCTAAAATATGTATCACGAAAAGGTAATTATCAAAGCAGGCTTATTCTACATTGAATAATCATTCAGATCAGAAGATTATTTTAATGATTGCAGAAGTTCAGAAATCGTCTCTGAAAGCGAATGTTGTGCCTTGTTTTTATTCAAGTTTTCTTATTTTATGGTCGATAAACCGATGAAATAAGCTAAATTTATTATCAACCATGCATAATCTGAATCAGACACTGGCGGAACAGCTCAATATTTCGAAGCATGAAATTGCGCGTCGAAAGTCTTTTCTTGGCTTTACCAAAAAGGATGAGGAGATTTTACTGGCCTATAAGCCGGTGATCGCCAAGCACTGCAATGGTATCGTGAAGAATTTTTATGATTTTATGACCGGTTTT
>JALUTJ010000201.1 GCA_027057985.1 Chromatiales bacterium | reverse complement strand
TTATCAGGTAACAGTCCGGGGTATTATAGTCTATGGACTTTGAATGGGTAGCATTAGCACTGGGTGACATTAGCTGGATCTTTCTGGCTTTTCTGTTTGCTTGTTTGGCAAGATTGGTCAGCTTGCCACCGATTGTGTTTTTTTTGTTAACCGGCTCTGTTTTGAACTACAGTGGTATAACGAGCGGGGATGAGCTACAGCAACTTTCAAGATATATTGAAATGCAACTTTATGCGGCATGAAATCCTCAATGATAAAAAATATTAAAAGAAATAAACGAGAATATATCGCGCCCTGGGAAAAAGCCTTCGACAAGGTGCTAAGCCCGCTGGAAGATTTTATCCATCGCCAGACGACAAGTGGTGTGCTGTTGATGCTCTGCGCCCTTATTGCACTTTATCTTGCCAATAGTGTCTGGAGCGAGGCCTATCATAAAATACTGCAATTACCTTTTACCATTGGTGTACCCGGATTCGAATTATCAAAATCTGTTCATCACTGGATAAATGATGGTCTGATGGCACTGTTTTTCCTGGTCATTGGTCTGGAACTCAAGCGTGAAATCCTGGTGGGGGAGCTGGCTGATATCAAGCAGGCAATTCTGCCAGTCGTGGCTGCGATCGGAGGTATGATTGTACCGGTCATTATCTATATGAGTATTAATCAGGAGGGCACGGCATTTGATGGCTGGGGCATCCCCATGGCGACGGATATTGCTTTTGCACTGGGTGCACTGGCCCTGCTGGGTGCGCGTATCCCCAAATCTTTGCTGACGTTTCTGGTTGCTCTTGCCATTGTCGATGATCTTGGTGCAGTGCTGGTGATTGCCCTGTTTTATACCGAGACCATTAGCTTTACTGCACTGGCTATTGTTGCCGTGGTTCTGTTTTTACTGTTGTCACTCAACCTTGGCGGAATACGTCGGCCAACACCTTATATACTATTGGGCATTGTACTCTGGATTGCCATGCTCAAAAGTGGTGTGCATGCCACGCTTGCTGGTATCTTGCTGGCCTTTACCATTCCCATGCGTCCCAAGTATGAGCCGGCACGCTTTTTACAGCATATCAATGAAATGATTGGTAAAATAAAAGAGGCTTACCAGAAAGAAACCAATATTATTAAAAATGATGAACTACGATCGCGGGTCAGGGCGCTGGGTGATGGGGTTAACCTGGTTCAGGCACCGGCTCAGATCATGGAGCGCAGTATGCACCTGCCATCGGCATATATTATTATCCCGATATTTTCACTGGCCAATGCCGGCATACCGGTCGACTGGTCAGTGCTGGGGGATGTACTGGCGCATCCGGTCGCGGTGGGTGTCACCACTGGCCTGGTGGCAGGTAAGCTACTGGGAATAGCGGGCTTTACCTGGCTTGCGGTCAGGCTGGGTATCACCAGTTTGCCACGTGGCCTTAACTTTAAACATATTATTGGCGTAGGCTTGATGGGTGGGATTGGCTTTACCATGTCGATTTTTATAGCAGAGCTGGGGTTTGCCCATTCACCGCATGATCTGCTGATGGCAAAAACCGGAATTCTCTTTGCCTCGGTGATTGCCGGGGTGACAGGTTTTTGCTGGTTGTATTTAACAACAAAAAAAGCACCGTAATCTTTTATCCAGTGGAAAACGAAACATGGCCATACTCTGGCAAGAAAAAATTTCTGATGTGAATTACGAAATCAGGGAGGCAGGCAAAACCCGGCGTCTTTATACCGATGGTGTTTTTCACAGCCAGTACAATCCAGATCGTGCGCTTGCCGGGGGCGTATGGGATGCACTGTTCATGCCGGCCTTTTTTGCCGAGTCGGGTTCAATACAGCGTGTGCTGGTATTAGGTGTTGGAGGTGGTGCGGTTATTCATCTGTTGCAGCGTTATCTGCAGCCAGATTCCATCACGGGTATCGAGCTGAACCCGGTTCATATCCGGCTGGCAAAAAAATATTTTGCGATTAAACCCTCGGTGGCTACACTACATCAGGCTGATGCCGTTAAATGGTTACAGGATTATAAAGGCCCAGGCTTCGATCTGATTATCGAAGACCTGTTTGCTGAACAGGAGGGGGAGCCAGTTCGCGCGGTAAATGCCAACAAGGCCTGGTTACAGACACTCACCGATAATCTCTCAGATAATGGTATGCTGGTGATGAACTTTACTGCCGCTTCCGATTTGAAAAACTCGGCTGCCATCGCCTATAAAAAAATTGCCCGTCAGTTTCAGGATCGTTTCCGTATTAGCCTGCCGCAATATGATAATGTGATTGTCGCATTTTTCAAAAAGCCATCTTCGGTTAAAATCTGCCGTGAAAATTTTCATCGTATAACCGGCCTGAAAAATATGCCGGCATTGTCGATAAAACGAATCAGGTAAGAAAAACATGAAACTTTATTACAGGGTTTTTAGTCAGCAATGCAGCGATCTTAATGCAGATATCGCGCAACAGTTTTATCGCCTGCAGGAATCTGATTTCAGGGCAAGGACACATCAGTTTAATGGGCGTTATGAAAACCTGTACCTGGATGAAAATAAAATCCCGCAACTAAAAACCATTATTGAAACAGCACGGCTCAATGCTGCAGAAATTTTACAGCGGGATAAAAATAGCCTGGTTCAGGGTTTCTGGTTGAATGTCATGCAGCCTGGTGATGTTACTACGGCACATACGCATGATGATAACGATGAACTGTTATCCTGTGTCTATTATATCGATGTGCCGGAAAATTCAGGCGATCTGGTGATTTATGATGAGCAGCAGCAGGCGCAGATGCTTCCACCGGAAGCTGGATATTTTGTTTTTTTCTCGCCAGCCAGTCTGCATGAGGTGACGGAAAATCGATCTGAATTCCCACGATTATCGATGGCCTTTAACTTTGGCCCGGCGGATTAGTTTCTTCATAGCGAACATCACAGATATAAAAGTTTTCCCTGCCGGAAGGTGTGGTTACGATCACATCATCATGCAGGTGTTTTTTTAGCAATGCCTTTGCCACCGGCGAGTCCATGCTGATCCAGCCCTTCTTCGCATCGAATTCATCCGGGCCAACAATCCGCCAGACTTTTTCATTACCTTCGTCATCTTCGACGGTAACCCAGGCACCAAAGAATACCTGTTCCGGATTATCGGGTAGCGTGTTCACGACTTTTAACTCCGGCAGACGTTTTTGCAGGTAGCGAATACGATAATCGATTTCACGCAGTTCTTTCTTGCGGTAAATATATTCTGCATTCTCGGATCGGTCGCCTTCTGCTGCTGCAGCGGCAAGGATCTTTACCACGATGGCACGGCGTTTCCACAAAGCCTTGAGTTCTTCATCAAGCCGGGTGTAACCCTCGGCAGTAATATAAGGCGACGCCTTTGGCTGAGGTGGTCGATAACGTCCCATGCAGAATTTTATTCACTATCTTCCATCTGCTGTTTTTGCAGGTCAAAGTTTTTCTGTAATTCCTTTGCCACGTCTTTCGACTGTTGCAGTGCATCGGTCTGGGTTTTCCAGACATGATCGCCGGTTTTGGCTTTATCATCATTATTATCGGAGCAGGCGCCAAGCAGCAGTGCGGTAGCAAGCAGCAGTAAAGGGGAAAAAAATTTCGGTATTTTCATAATCAGGGTTTCCTGTGTTATTTCAGCTTTAACCATAGCCTATTATGGCGAAAAAAAGAAAGAATTATTACCGTAAAACCGGCCCCTGGTGTAGACTTGCGCACATTGATTTTTCTGAACCAGTTATCCCATGGCACTGATAAAACTTGAATCTGCTTCGTTGGCCTATGGCCATATTCCCCTGCTGGACAAGGTCGATCTACAAATCGATCCCGGAGAGCGGGTCTGCCTGGTGGGCCGCAATGGCACCGGGAAATCCACCCTGCTAAAGGTTATTGCCGGTCGAGCC
Source organism: Chromatiales bacterium (assembly GCA_027057985.1). Taxonomy (GTDB): domain Bacteria; phylum Pseudomonadota; class Gammaproteobacteria; order UBA6429; family Thiohalophilaceae; genus JAGLTQ01. Next base: position 1,295 of record JALUTJ010000201.1, on the reverse strand, counting down.
GAGCTGGATGATGGTGCCTTGTGGAAAAAGCCATCTTTGCGGCTGGCGGTGCTGGATCAGGAAGTTCCCCAGCTTGATGAGATGAGTGTGTATGATGTTGTTGCCGGAGGCCTGGATAAAACCGGGCAGCTGATTGCCGAGTATCATCATGTTCTGCATGAAATGGAAACCGAACATTCCGATGCGCTGGGTGAGCGCCTGTCTCGTTTGCAGGATCAGATTGAAGCAGCAGATGGCTGGAACCTGGAACAACGCATCAATACCGTACTGACCCGGCTGCAACTACCCGAAGACACCCTGATGGCCGGGCTTTCCGGTGGTTACAAGCGTCGGGTCATGCTGGCGCGGGCACTGGTGCAGGAGCCGGAACTGTTATTGCTGGATGAGCCTACCAATCATCTCGATGTTGAGGCGATCCAGTGGATGGAAGATTTCCTGCTGGGTTTTAATGGTGCGGTGTTATTTATTACTCATGACCGGACTTTCCTGCGCCAACTTGCCACGCGTATCATTGAGCTGGATCGAGGTAAACTGACTTCCTGGCCGGGGGATTATGATACTTATTTAAAGAACAAGGCCGAGCGTGAAGCCATCGAGGAACAGCAGAATGCGCTGTTTGATAAAAAACTGGCGCAGGAAGAAGTCTGGATACGCCAGGGCATCAAGGCGCGCCGAACCCGTAACGAGGGCAGGGTGCGAGCCTTGCAACAGTTACGCAAGCAGCGTTCCTCGCGTCTGGAAAAAACCGCTAATGTTCGATTGCAGGTTGATCGTGGTGAGGCCTCCGGCAAGATCGTTATCGAGGCAGAAAACATCAGTAAATCCTTTGCTGGGCAAACCATTATCAAACCTTTTTCCACCCGCATTATGCGTGGCGACCGGGTGGGCATTCTCGGTCCCAACGGGGTGGGCAAAAGTACCCTGATAAAAATGCTATTGGGTGAACTCGAACCTGATACAGGCAAGGTGGTGCTGGGTACAAAACTTAACATTGCCTATTTCGATCAACAACGTGCGGTACTGGAACCGGACAAGTCGGTTGCGGATAACCTTAACTATGGCAGTGACACGATTACCATTAACGGTAAGTCACGTCATGTTATGAGCTATTTACAGGACTTTCTTTTTCCGCCGGCAAGGGTGCGTTCACCCGTCAGTTCTCTTTCCGGTGGAGAACGTAACCGCCTGTTACTGGCACGCCTGTTTTTGCAACCGGCTAACCTGCTGGTGATGGATGAACCTACCAATGACCTCGATGTTGAAACCCTGGAATTACTTGAAGAACTGCTCTGTGA
>JALUTJ010000200.1 GCA_027057985.1 Chromatiales bacterium | reverse complement strand
CGTGCCGGCTCATTACTGGCAATATTGGCACTGGTTGACACAATGGCACCATTGAATTGCTGACAGAGCTGTTTTACCAGCGGATGGTGACTGACTCGAATCGCGATACTGCTATATTGTCCACGCAGGTATTCCGATACACTTTCCTGTGCCGGTACCAGCCAGGTAATAGCTCTATGCGGTTGTTGCCATGAGTGCAGTAACTTATTTTTCAGTGCATCACCTAAAGGCTGTATATAAGGTGCAAACTGTTGCAGGCTGGCCGCAACCAGGATCAGCCCTTTGGATTTTTCACGCTGCTTGAGTTGCAGAATACGTTCTACTGCATTTAGCTGTTGCGGATCGCAGCCCAGGCCGTAAACCGCCTCTGTTGGATAGGCAATAACGCCTCCCTGACGTAGCACTGTAACAGCCTGTTCAACCGGCTGCTTCAGTTTCTTCGCTGTCATCTGTTTCGACAGACTCCGTAAAGTTACAGTCTTTCTGTGGACAGACCTTTTCGGTACCACGTCGCTTGGTGGTCTTCAGGGTCAACATTGGCCAGCCACATTCCGGGCAGGCTTCATTGATCGGTTCATTCCACACGGCATAGGTACAATCCGGATAATGTTCGCAGGAATAAAAAATCTTGCCATTGCGTGACTTGCGCTTGAGCATATTGCCTTTTTTACACTCGGGACACTGCACACCCATATCCTGTGGTTTTTCCAGTGGCTCGATATGCTTGCATTCCGGGTAACTGCTGCAGCCAATAAACTTGCCGTAACGACCGTGGCGGATAATCAGGTCAGAGCCACAGTCCGGGCACTTGCGATCTTCGATCACTTCCGGTTCGCTATTAGCATCTTCATTGACGTTACGCGTGTAATCACACTCCGGATAATTATTACAGCCAACAAAACGTCCCCGGCGACCCAGACGTATCGCCAGGTCACCACCACACTTGGGACATTTCTCATCCAGTTGCTCATGGGTAACATCCTTGCGATCGACGCTGGTTTCTTTATCATCCACCAGGTTCTTGAAGGGTTGCCAGAACTCTTTCATCATCGGCACCCACTTTTCTTCACCCCGGGCAATGGCATCGAGCCGATCTTCCATCTTTGCGGTAAAGTCATAGTCCACGTACTGGGTGAAGTGATCGGTCAGAAAACGTGCCACGATTCTTCCTACATCGGTAGGAATAAAACGTTTCTTGTCCATCTCTACGTATTCACGTGATTGCAGGGTAGAAATAATCGAGGCATAGGTTGATGGACGGCCAATACCGTATTCTTCCAGTGCCTTAACCAGGCTGGCTTCCGAGAAACGGGGAGGCGGTTCGGTAAAATGCTGTTCCGGAATTATCTTTAGCAGTTCAACCTTGTCACCTTCTTTCAGTGGCGGCAGTAAACGATCCTTGTCATCGGCTGGTGCCTTTGCGTCATCGACACTTTCCTGATACACCGCCATGAAGCCCGGCTTTACCAGGGTTGAACCATTGGCACGGAAAATATTGCCCTTGCCGGCAGACATATCCACGGCAACGGTATCCAGCGTGGCATGAATCATCTGGCAGGAAACGGTACGCTTCCAGATCAGATCATAGAGACGGAACTGATCACGACTTAGAAATTTCTTAACTTTCTTTGGTTCCTGTAATACCGAAGTAGGGCGAATCGCTTCGTGTGCTTCCTGCGCATTTTTGGCCTTGGTCTTGTAAATACGTGGCTCAGGTGGCAGGTTTTCCTTACCGTATTTTTCCAGGATATAACCACGTACTTCTTCCAGCGCATCCTGTGACAGGTTGACCGAGTCGGTACGCATATAGGTAATCAGACCCACGGTTTCACCTTCAAGGTCGATACCTTCATAAAGCTGTTGCGCAATACTCATAGTCTTGCGCGTGGTGAAGCCAAGCTTACGCGAAGATTCCTGTTGCAGGGTAGAAGTGGTAAACGGAGCAGTGGGGTTGCGCTTACGCTTTTTCTTTTCAATCTTTTCGACAATCACATGGCCGTCTTTGGCACCCGCTTTTAAAATCTTTTCGGCTTCTTTCGATTTTTTTTCGGAGTTGATACTGAACTGAGTCAGCTTCTTGTCTTTAAGATGTGTCAGCTTGGCAGTAAAAGGCTGCTTGTCATGTTGCAGCTCTGATTCAATAGTCCAGTATTCTTTCGGCTTGAACTTCTCGATTTCCAGTTCACGTTCTACGATTAAACGCAGCGCCGGACTCTGTACCCGACCGGCGGAAAGACCGCGACGAATCTTTTTCCATAACAGAGGGGAAAGATTGAAACCTACCAGGTAATCAAGACCGCGTCGTGCCAGTTGTGCATCAATGAGATCCTGCGACAGTTCGCGTGGATGTTCAATCGCTTCCTTAACCGCATTTTTTGTTACCTCGTTAAAGGCAACACGTCCGACCTTCTTGCCTTCGAGTGCACCGCGTTCTTTTAAAATTTCATACAGATGCCAGGCAATGGCCTCACCCTCGCGGTCCGGATCCGATGCCAGGTATAAGGCATCGGCTTTTTTCAGCGCTTTGGCAATGGCATCAACATGCTTTTCATTTTTTTCAATCAGCTGAAATTTCATGCTGAAATCATTGGCCGGATCAACCGCACCTTCCTTGGGGAGCAGGTCACGCACGTGGCCATAAGAAGCCAGCACATCGAAACCCTTACCAAGGTATTTCTTGATGGTCTTGGCCTTGGCCGGTGACTCTACGATGACGATATTTTTTGCCATATTTTTTTAAACCATTACATAAAAGGAAATGCCCGCATAAGGCGGGCACTGGTTAAATATTTCGTGCTAGCCGGCACTCAATGAATAATCCCTGGCATTTCTTCAAATACCAGATCTTCCATCCAGGCATAAGCGGCTTCACGACCCGGCTGGTTGAACAACACCATCAGGACGACCCACTTTAACTGCTCGAGATCGATTTCCTCGGACTCCAGCGCCATAACCCGATCGATGACCATTTCGCGGGTATTGTGATCCAGCACACCGGTCTGTTCCAGGAACATCAGAAAGCCACGGCTATCGAGATCCAGTTTTTCATGTTCTTCGCTGGTATAGATACGAATGGATTCTGCATTCAGTACCAGTTGCTCACTACCATCCTGCAATCCGGCGAGGCCTTCGAGCCAGAGAAAAGCCTTGCTGATTTCGGCCTTGTGAAAGCCGGCCTGCTCCAGCTCGTTTCTGAGTGACTCTTCATCTGCGTCGAACTCAATTTCATCATTCATGTAGTTCTCGAACAGATACATTAATACGTCGAGTATATTTTCTTTCATTTTCTTTCCTCTTACCTGCCCTGACAGTAGTAGCCACCAGATAAGGCTGTTACATACCCCTGCAATTCCAGTACCAATAGCATGGAGCAAACCGCATCCGCAGTCAATCCACTTCTTTCTACCACTTTATCCACCGAAGTGGGCTCAAAATCAATACAATTGAGTACTTGTTGGTACTCTTCATCGACATTTACAAGGGCATTCGGTTCATTTTTCCCGTTTTGTGCCTGTTTTTCACTGTTTTCTGCCGTACTGGCGGCTGCCAGTGGCATAATGCCCCTTATCTCTTCAAGGATATGATCCGCGGTTTCCACCAGCTTGGCCCCTTCCCGGATCAGGGCATGGCAACCCTTTGCCAGTGGCTGGTGCACCGAGCCGGGAATGGCAAAGACCTCCCGGCCCTGCTCGGTTGCCATGCGTGCCGTGATCAGAGAACCGCTTTGTAGCGCCGCCTCGACCACCAGCACGCCCATGCTAAGACCACTGATAATACGGTTTCGACGCGGAAAATTGCCCGCCGCTGGCGGCGTTCCCGGTGCATATTCCGATACCAGCAGGCCGTGTTCCGCGATTTCATGCGCCAGTTCGCGGTTCTTCGCCGGGTAAACCCGGTCCAGCCCGGTACCGGTGACGGCAATGGTGAAACCATGTCCCTGAAAGCCACCTTTCATGGCATCCAGGGCACCTTGATGTGCTGCGGTATCGATGCCTTCGGCCATGCCGCTGGTAATACTCAGCCCCATACGACACAGGTGCCGGGCGAAATCATGTGCCATTTCCCGCCCCCCATGACTGGGGTTACGGCTACCCACGATGGCCAGCTGTGGCATATTAAGGAGTGCCACCTCGCCGAGCAGGTACAGCACTGGCGGAGCATCCGACAGGCTTTTCAGTAAAGGCGGGTAGCGGGCATCATCCAGGGTCAGAATATGGGCATTTTCCTGTTCCAGCCAGGCAAGATCATTCTCGACCTTTTCCATATCCGGGTTACGAATATTGTCTACCAGTTTTTCACTCAGACCCACCTCAAGCAGACGGCTGCGATCGGCCTGCAGTATCTCTGCCGGAGAGGAAAAATGCTGTAACAGGGAGTGTATACGAAGCGTACCGAGCCGGGGTACATGGCTCAGGGTTAGCCATTGCGAAATTAAATCACGATCTGTGGTCATCTTGTTTGTCCTCACCAACTCCTTTTGGTAAGGCACAGTGTAACATCTATGTGAAAATCTTTACCAGCCTGTTGCGGTTATGGATTTTCAAAGTAATCGTGGACATGCAGGGCGCGGCTGGCTTCCATAATCAGGGCAAAACTGATGTTTTTATAGGTCTTGAAAACCATCATCAGGCCGGCTCTTTCATCCGGCAACTTGACACTGCTGAACAGCAAACGACTGGAGTCATTGACCACCTCGCCGCGCTGGCGAATCGCCAGAACATGCCCCGGTGCCAGGCCATCGGCCTCACCCCGGTTCAGCACTACTACCATGTGCTGGCCAATTTGCGAAACGCCATTAAAGACATCCACGATCTGACCTTTTACCTGCTCTTCCGGTGAACGCGGGGTAAACTGGTACATTTCTTCCTGCTCCTCATAGGGTAGCAGGATATCGTTATTCAGTACCTCACGTAGTGAGCGGGTCACAATCAGGGTCGCGGGCTCATCCACTTCTTCATTACCCATCTTCACCAGGCTGGCGTCGGCCAGGTAGATCACTTCATAGCCCAGTACGTCTCCTGTTTCAGGATCAACGTATTCCTTGCCCGGGCGTACAACATTATAAGACGGCAGTGGGTCATACAGGTTGCGTGCATAAATGCGGTTACCCGTACCGCTGACCAGATGTCCTTCATAGCTGGATACAATATAAGGCGCATCTTCAACCTGTTCCTCGGTGACCACCCGCGGACG
>JALUTJ010000199.1 GCA_027057985.1 Chromatiales bacterium | reverse complement strand
TTCAAGATCAGCTTCATCGATTACCAGGATACCCTTACTGGCAACCGTGTCAAAATGACGGCAGAATGTTTCGGCATCGAGACAAACCAGCAGGTCAGTGATTGCAGGCTGTCCAGAAACCGGTATATTCGAAACCTGTACGTCTGAATAACTGTGCCGCCCCATAATATTGGAATGATATTCTCGCTGACTCAGCACATAAAAACCGGTTTTTGCACAGGTGCGAGAAAATAAAAGTTGAGCACTATCTATCCCGTGTCCCTGTGGGCCACCAATACGCCAGGACAACGAGGATAACCTTGTCATTATGGCCAGATACCTCGTTCCTCGATGGTAGAAAGCAGACGATTAAGTGCAACGACCAGGGCTGCCGTGTGTAAATCAACTGCTTGTGGCGCATTATCATCTTCTTGCCTGAGCGGCAGGTTTTCGTTCAGACTTAACCACTTGTCAATGACTGCATCGGTAGCCTTGATCATCTTGTTATTGAGTTTCTGGTTTACTTCAGCCAGTGACCATTGCTGGTTTTCAATATTCTGAACCCATTCATAGTAACTGACAGTAACACCACCGGCATTCATCAGGATATCCGGTAATACGATAATTCCCTTTTCTGAAAGAACCTGGTTAGCAGAAGGTGTTACCGGGGCATTACCTGCCTCAATGACCATGCTGGCTTTTACCCTGTCGGCATTTTCACTGGTTACCTGGTGACTGGTCGCTGCCGGTATCAGGATATCGCATTCAAGTTCAAGCAAATCCTCATTGGTAATACTCATGGTCTCAGCCAGCCCAACTACGGTTCTGTTTTTGCTTTTATATTCATCCAACGCATCAAGGTCGAGACCATTTTCAGCATAGATGCCGCCCTGCGAATCGCTTATACCAACGATTTTTGCGCCTTCCTGTTGAAACAGGCGAGCAACGGATGAACCGACGTTTCCATAGCCCTGTATCGCCACGGTTCTATCTTTCAGGCTGGAGATACCCACTGGTTTAATTCGCTCAATAAAACGCAAGGTTGCATATAAACAGCCCTGCCCGGTGGCCAGTTGCCTGCCTAAAGAACCACCAAGATCGATCGCTTTGCCGGTAACCACCGGACGATTGTTTCTACCGGGATGCATCACATCGTAGGTATCGTAGATCCAGCCCATGGTCCGTTCATTGGTATAGAGATCCGGCGCAGGAATATCGGTATGTGGCCCGATATCATCGCCGAGCTCGGAAATAAATCGCCGCGTAATATGTCTTAACTCGTTATCCGACAGTGACTTGGTATCACAACAGACACCTCCTTTGGCACCGCTGAAGGGTACATTTATCAACGCACACTTCCATGTCATCAGGGCTGCCAGTGCGGCAATTTCGGCATAGGTCAGATTGGGTGAATAGCGTATCCCTCCCTTACCCGGTCCATTAACATGGCTGTGTAATACACGAAAGCCACGAAACACCTGCACGCTTTGATCGTCCATCTGGATGGGAAAGTTAACGACTGTCGATTTTTTGGGCGAAGTAAGGATGTCGATAAAACCGGGCTGCAGCGGCTCAAGAAAAGCCATGGCCTGTTGCAGGCGCTGCTCGATATATTTCTCGGTATTAAAATCATCCATTTCCTGAAACCCGGCTTTGAATTTTTTTCATTCTGCCACGTTCAGAGCAATATGCAAAATGATACGCTCCTGTTTTGCCGCTGACTGAAAAACACTTTGGGAACAGGGATATAAAGAAAGATAAGCAAGGGCCATTGATTTAGCCCTGTCTTATGGAGTATGGGGTGGCTAATGGGACTCGAACCCACGACGACCGGAATCACAATCCGGGGCTCTACCAACTGAGCTATAGCCACCATTGGATGGTTTTGGCCTACCCTGAAAATGGCACGCCTGGCAGGACTCGAACCTGCTACCCTCGGCTTAGAAGGCCGATGCTCTATCCGGATGAGCTACAGGCGCAGAACTTTTACCTACCGTTGTTGATTAAGATTGCTTTTGAACTCAATTGAGCGTTTTTTCGCTTTTCCTGAACTGGTAGTAATGCTTCAGGATTACTACTTTAAATAATTTGGTCGGGAGTTCTCGCTCTCTTTTCCCTTCCAGTAATAATCCTTTGAGATTACTACTTTAAATAATTTGGTCGGGGCAGAGAGATTACTCGGGCTTCGCCCTCTTGCAGCAATCTCCGATTGCTGTCGAACTCGCCATTTTTATTTCGTCGGGAGTTCTCGCTCTCTTTTCCCTTCCAGTAATAATCCTTTGAGATTACTACTTTAAATAATTTGGTCGGGGCAGAGAGATTCGAACTCCCGACCCTCTGGTCCCAAACCAGATGCGCTACCAGGCTGCGCTATGCCCCGACATTGCTACAGACTTTAACCGGGTGCTGTAACAAGGCCGCGATAATACGCGCGAATTTAGCAAACGTCAATCCTGAATATTTAATCTTGTTACTATTGGCTAAACCTGCCCTGACATGAGATTATATCGCCCTGTTGTAACCCACGAGATCACCGCTATGACCGCGCAAATTATTGATGGCAAGCAGATTGCCGCTGAATTACGTCAAAACCTGAGAAAAAGGGTCGATGAACGCCTGGCGAAGGGGCTGAGAAAGCCCGGGCTGGCCGTTATCCTGGTGGGAAATGATCCCGCTTCTGAGGTCTATGTCCGTAATAAGCGCAAGGGCTGTGAAGATGCCGGTATCGAATCCATTGCCTATGACCTTGATGCCGCTACCTCGCAGGAAAAACTGCTGTCTCTCATCGATGAGCTCAATACCAACCCGGACGTGGACGGGATCCTGGTACAATTACCTCTGCCCGAGCATATCGATACCGAGACGGTCATCGAGCGCATCCACCCGCAAAAAGACGTGGATGGTTTCCATCCCTATAACGTAGGCCGCCTTGCCTCGCGCATGCCGGTGCTGCGTCCCTGTACGCCCCGGGGGGTTATGACCCTGCTGGAAAGTACCGGTGAACCAGTCCGCGGTCAGGATGCGGTGATCGTCGGTGCCTCCAACCATGTCGGCCGCCCAATGGCACTGGAACTGCTGCTGGCAGGCTGCACGGTCACGGTCTGTCACCGCTTTACCAAAGACCTCCAGGCCCAGGTAAGCCGAGCCGATATCCTCGTGGTAGCCGTGGGTAAGCCCGATATCGTGAGCGGTGACTGGGTCAAACCCGGCGCCGTGGTGATCGATGTCGGCATTAACCGGACTGAAGACGGAAAGTTAGTCGGTGACGTGGATTTTGAAGCTGCCAAAGAAAGAGCCGGCTGGATAACCCCGGTTCCCGGTGGTGTCGGCCCCATGACCGTGGCAACCCTGCTGCAGAACACCCTGGATGCCGCCGAGAATTTTCACGACTAAGCAGCCCCTGCGAGTTACTGGGGAATGATGTATTTACCCAGTTTTTCCTGCTTCAGACCGGCAAAACAGAGATTGTATTCTTTCGTACCAATAATATTATCCGGATCTTCGGCCAGCTCATCCTCATCCAGGATCAGGTTAACCTCCTCTCCGCCCGGTGCCTTGCCAGTACAGCGTTCCAGCACCCGGTAGCCACTGGCATCAAAGGAACGAAAAGCGTGTAAATCACCATTATAATGGTGAAAACTCACCAGCGTCTGCACCGGGGCATTGTGGTAGTAAGGCAGGAAGGCGGCCGCATAGTCCCGTTTCACCCGCCCTTTTTTATCATAGAGATAAACCTCGATGGTATGCAGCGTTTCCGGGTTATCCTTCTCCCATTGCACCTTGCTAATCAGCCGGCCATGGTCGAGGTAGCGATGCTCGATATAAAAATTCTTCTGGTGGGCATACCCCCCCACCTCGGTTTCATGCTTCAGATGCTTACCGCTGGTCAGTGCTTTATGCAGTTTCAGGCAGTCCCTGGCAAACTTGTTCCAGGTGCGGATATGCTGGTTATCTTCTTTCAGGGATTCTGCCGCATTGACAAAAGAAGACATCGTGAGTGTCAGAACTAATAGTACTGTAGAAAACAGGCTATTTCGCATTGTCGATTCCCCCCTTCTTCTGTCACTGACAGGGAGACGTTAAGGAAGTTCCGATTATTCCCTGCGCCAGCTGGTTTTGCCGCCACTGTCTTCGACGATAATCCCTTTTTCCTTGAGCAGGTCGCGGATGCGGTCACTTTCGGCCCAGTCCTTGCTGGCACGAGCCTGGTTGCGTTGGTCGATAAGCGTCTCGATTTCCTCATCGGAAAGCCCTTCAGCACCCTGGTGGCCCCGCAGAAATGCTTCCGGATCACGTGTTAACAGGCCCAGCAGGCCACCGAGATCCCGCAGGATTGCGGCAAAATGTGCCGCTTTTTCCGCTTCTTTTTCCTTGTGACGGTTAATCTCACGAGCAAGGTCGAACAGTACCGGCAACACCTCCGCGGTATTAAAATCATCATCCATTGCCGCGTAGGCACGCTGGTGATACTCCGAATCCCGGGCAGGTGCAGGTATTTCATCCACCCCACGCAGGGCGGTATACAGCGTGGTCAGGGCTGCGCGAGCACTGTCGAGCTGCTGGTCGGAATAATTCAGTGGGCTGCGGTAATGACTGCTGAGAATAAAATAGCGCAAAACTTCAGGATCGTACTGCGCGGTAACATCACGAATGGTGAAAAAATTACCCAGTGACTTGGACATTTTCTCATCATCGATACGTACGAAACCATTATGCATCCAGACATTGGCAAATTTTTCGCCGGTCGCCGCCTCGGACTGGGCGATCTCGTTTTCATGGTGCGGAAACTGTAAATCCATGCCACCACCGTGAATATCAAAATGATGTCCCAGGCACTCGGTGGACATGGCCGAGCACTCGATATGCCAGCCTGGACGTCCCTTACCCCAGGGGGAATCCCAGCTTGGCTCCTCCGGCTTGGCGGCCTTCCAGAGCACAAAGTCAAGTGGATCCTGTTTTGCCTCATCCACCGCAACCCGCTCACCGGCGCGTAAATCCTCGATATTTTTGCCGGAAAGTTGCCCGTAGTGCTCAAACTTGCTGACCGCGTAATAGACATCACCATTTTCGGCGGCATAGGCATAGCCCTTGTCCACCAGGGTCTGCACCATGTCGATAATCTGCTGCATATAGGCCGTAGCCGCTGGTTCCTGGTTGGGTGGTAACACTCCCAGTGCCGCTGAATCTTTATGCATTTCGTCGATATAGCGATGGGTCAACTCGGTAAAGG
>JALUTJ010000198.1 GCA_027057985.1 Chromatiales bacterium | reverse complement strand
TATTGGTTTTGTGGTACTTTATTCTCCAGATCAGGCAGTGAGGGATCTGACAATAGAAAAACCTGAAAATATGCACTGCTGGATAGACACCAAAGCGTCGTGTTATAACGCGACACTTTGGTGCCCACTAACTGTTAGAAGCCCAAAAGAGAGATAAGGATATTAAATCAATACTCATATCATTATTAATATTTACATTGCTGTATGTAACATCATTATTTGTTACTCAGGCTGTAATATTAGATGACAAGCTTAAATATCTAAGCTCAATTCCTTGGTTTCTTACATTTGCCATTCCTGCTTATATATTGGGTAGGTTTAATAATAACAAATGGTATGTTTCAGCCTTTGGTATTGGTATATTTAGCAATCTAGTCTGGTTGCTACATTCTCAATTATTATTTATAGGCACTTTCCCTATAAACAATGTTTTAGTAAATTTAGCATTATGTCTAATCAGCGCATACATTGGCTATAAGCGTAAAGCTTCTAACAATGCGTTTAAGCGGGACGCGGAAAAAGCGCCGCGCCCCTTAACTTAAACGTTATGCTTAAAAAAACGAACAATGGGGTAGCATACATAGGCTAATGCGCTGTCCGTAAAACATGGATAGAGAGGCGGGTTCGATTCCCGCCCCCCCACCAAACACTATTATGACTATAGAACAAGTTGAAGAAATACATAAGATTCAAAGCCGTAACGTGCGGCATTTGAAGAAGGTAAAAAAGAACCTGACTATAGATATTAACAATTCATTACTAAAAGGTGATGAGTTTAAGGTTAAACTCAAGACTAATTTTCTAAGTCTTTTATATAGCGTATTATCTGAAGCCCAATTTGTTCAAATATTATATACGCCGCATGGGTTTAGGAATGCTGAAATTCAACGAATTCAAAACGAACGAGCTATATTTGATAAGTGGAAATTAATGATAGATATAGCTCTTAACAAGGTAGGAGATCACAGAACAAACTCTGATCTATCAATCAAAAGAGAAAAATTAAGGGAAATAATAGAAGAGTACATTGAAAAACCTCAGCTGTTAAGAAACAAAATTGCACATGGTCAATGGGTACATGCCCTAAATAATCCAATGACAGGCGAAAATACGGATACTACTAATAGAATTTTAAGTCTTAATGTGGTTGAAGTATCAAAATGGTTTGAGATTCATCAATACCTGTGTTTTATTGTTCGCGATCTAATTCAATCTCCTGGCAAAGGTTTTCACAATAATTATTGGGTAAACTATACTGCTCTTGAAGAATTCTTGCTAAAGAGCGACAGCTGGACACTCGAAAAGAGAATTGATGATATTAAGCGTAAATATGTAAATCGAACAACACAAGATGCATAACAAATAGCTGCACGCGGACAATTCAAAGCGGCACTTGTTTTGCTAAAAAAGCAGCAAAAACGTGCCGCTTTGAATTGCCGGTGAGCAAGGCGTGTGTGCCGGGCATGGCACTTAACTAGAGAGGTGAAAGTCCTCTTACCAGGT
>JALUTJ010000197.1 GCA_027057985.1 Chromatiales bacterium | reverse complement strand
GTATATGCCATGACTATGTAGAGTCTCTTTTAGCCTTTTTAGTGACTCTATTTTTCCTGCAACAATTGTCATATTTGTATATCACAAGATGATAATGCACCTGCGGTGATCTTTTCACACATAACGCTCTCATCAGGGGCTTTCAAAGCTGGCGTGGCTTTTGCGGGTTTTTTGCAAAAGGCGCGACAGGTTTGAAAGTCCCCTGGATGAGTTTGTTATGTTCGTTTTTCTATTTAAATAAATTTCCCTTCTGCTTTGTAAAATCAAGTAAATTTTCAGAGGTTTTTGAACTGCGCCATTCAAGATCACAAATAGATGAAACCACTGCATACCTATCCTTCTGATAGACGCCATCATTTAGCCCTATAAAGAGAGTGTCTCCTTTTGTTTTTTGCCTATATCTCCACCATTTAGAAACATGCTTACCATATTTGGACATCAGGTCGTGCGTCATTAGCTCAAGAACATTTAGGGGTTCACCTAGTCTTGACACTAGATCACTCTCTATTTTTTTATATCTTTTCAGTCCAGAATCAATATCTGATTCAGAACCCAGATATATAAATCTATCATAACCAACAAATTGGAACTTTCTTCCGTAAGACGCATCAATTACGTAGTAATTAAATGTAACTTGCATTGTATCGAATCCCCTGAATAACGGCCTTATCGACTCACCTCCTTTTTTATAATCATGAGGGATAACTGGTATTCCAAAATATTTTTTTGGGCCAGACAATAACATTGTGAATTTTTTTGCTACGGACGGTTTGCTGTCAATGTTATTACTTCCGCATTTAATTTCATCAAAACTTAGAACCAACTCCTCTATGCTATTATTAATTGCATGAACTGAAGAGATTGATAACGTGGATATCAGCACAGTCGAAAAATATAACTTTCTATTCATCTTGAACCTTGTTTTGAACATAACGTTTGAGCTAGCCGGGAGTAAACCCGCGAAGCGGGTTTGCGATCCGGCTGAGCGACTTGTTAGCCGCCCGGTTAATTGAGAAATGTACCATACCAGCTTACCCCCTTAACCAAAAACCCTCGGCTAATGCCGGTGTTTTGGTTTTTGTGCTTTAACAGCACGCTACCGCCAGGGCGCGGTATTAAAAATGCACCGGCCTGGATGCTGCCGTGAACCCAAAACCCCGGAACCAACGGCGTTGTTTTTTACAACTGCTTTCACTTTTTGTTTCTATAAAAATATTTTTTATTCATACGGCTAACGCCTAAATAACTGGCGGACGAAAGTGGCGTAATTTTTGCTGTTTTTTGCAAAAATTGCGACGCTTTTGGCCATCCATGTTGATTTTATTGTTAGCCATTTACTGCATGCTGTGAGTTAGTAAATATGACACCAGATAATTCGCTAGTATCTCCATATGACCACGATGCATTTTCATATCTTACAAAGAAAGAACTAGTATTCAGCGCAACTAAAAAAGGCTTCAACCACTTTTTGAATGTTTCTAGCGAATAGGCATCAATATCTAC
>JALUTJ010000196.1 GCA_027057985.1 Chromatiales bacterium | reverse complement strand
TCCTCTGCCAGTCTGCCTATATCGGCAAGGGCTGGATTACCCTGATTATAGAAAGCTAAGTAGACTTAAGGTAAGGATGCTGGTCATTTCCCTGCCTGATGTGTATCCTTTGCCTTTTATACAAAGCCTCATGATTTTATGAAAATTCTTGCCATCGATACCGCCACCGAAGCCTGTTCTGTAGCCCTCAACCTGGATGGCAAGATAAAGGAAATTTTCGAATTGATTCCACGCCAGCATACCGAACGTGTTCTGCCCATGGTCGATGAACTGCTCCTGGCAGCTGGACTAGAACTGAAACAGCTTGATGCACTGGCTTTTAACCGTGGGCCGGGTTCATTTACCGGTGTTCGCGTTGCTACCAGTGTTGTACAGGGGCTCGGATTTAGCAGTAACCTGCCTGTCATTGGGGTGTCGTCACTGGCCGCACTGGCCCAGCAGGCTGTTCGCGAGCACGGGGCCAGCAGGGTATTTGCCAGTATCGATGCACGCATGAATGAGATCTACTGGGCAGCTTATGAAGTTTCAGATTCAGGCCTGCAACTTATTGGCGATGAGCAGGTCACTAAGACAGAAAATATCCATATTCAGGGTAACTGGTTCTGTATTGGCAGTGGCTGGGATAGTTTCCATGATGAGATTAGCCGCTTGCCGGATTTTTCCGTCAGTGGATATGCGGAAAACTGTTTTCCCCGCGCCCACGATATTGCAACACTGGCAGTAGATTTATACCAGGATAAGTCTTATGCTAGCGCTGACAGGGCGATGCCGGCTTATGTTCGTAACGAGGTGACCTGGAAAAAAATCAGTGAACAGGGATAAGACTGTCGACAGGTGATTCAACGAGGTAGCAAAGTGAAAAAAATTATCAGTATTTTCTTTTTATTGGCTTTTTCCCTGAGCGCTTATGCAAGTCAGGAGTCGGTTGCTGCCGACAATAACGCAGTCGCTGATGCCAAAGCTCCCCCTGCAGGAGAAAATAATACTCAGCCACGGGTGAATCCTTTTGTCTATGATCGAACCGTGCAGGGTGAGATGATGACGGTATACCAGAATATCTTTACTGCACTGGAAAATAATGGTTACTTTGTTATTTTCGAGGCAAATATCGGTAAAAACCTGTCACATTTTGCCAAGCGCTGGGGCAAGGACTATAACCGCAACAAGCTTGACAGCATCCGTAGCATGGTTTTCTGTAATGGCTGGTATGCCAACAAGATGAGCAATATCGATACCAGCATGCTTGCACTTTGTCCTTTACGCCTTACTCTCTATAGTAAAGGCAAGGAAACCCATATCCTCTTCGTACGGCCCGGCAAAATTGCAGCGCAAAGTAAGGCACATAAAGTGGCAAAAGAACTCGAGGATGATGTGATCCGCACCCTCGAGGTCGCGATTGCCAATATGAAGTAACTCAGGCGACCTTGTCTACCGTTAACCGCTCTTTATCTTCTTCAAAGTGTCGGGGCAAATTATCGATATCCCAGCGTAACAGGGCAACAGGGAT
>JALUTJ010000195.1 GCA_027057985.1 Chromatiales bacterium | reverse complement strand
AACAATAATAAGACAGATAATCGTTCCCGTTCTACAAAGTTTTTCTGCGAGAAGACAGAGCGACCCTTGATCTGTTTCCGCATGATCGCATTGTCGCGTTCCGTATCACAACTCTCCTGACATGATTATCGATCACGATTGCCGACCGTAACCGCTGATCCGATCATAATCACCAATCATACAGTTTTCGGTGAATTGGACAGAGCACCGGAAAGTGAAAAAGGGATTTTTAACCCATCCCAGGCAAAGGAAATATTCTCCGGAAGAGCCCGGTTTGCCCGATCGTGGTCGATCTCGTGTGTCAGATGCGTGAAATAGGCCCTTTGGGGGCGAATCCTCTCAACCGCTTCGATCGCCTGGGTAATATTGAAATGTGTCGGATGCTCCCGATAACGCAATGCGTCGAGTATCAGAATATCCAGATTCTCCAACAACGGGAAACTTTCCTCGGGAATTTCGCTGACATCGGTACAATAGGCGATATTGGCGAATCGATAACCGAACACGGGAAGTTGACCGTGTAAAAGACGAACAGGTTGGATGGTCAATCCCAGCAGATGAAAAGGTGTTGATGTCACACTTTTGAATTCGAATCGTGGGATGGCTCCCCGTTTTCGGTTACTCGGAAGTTCTGCGAAAGCGTAAGCGAACGATTGCCGAATCTGCTGTTCGACATTTTCTTCGCAATAAAGGGGGATTTCCCGATCAAGCAGATGTCCGAATTGGCGCAGATCATCAAGTCCGTAAATATGATCGGCATGGGCATGCGTGAAAAGTGCGGCGTGAACGAGATCGACCGATTCCCGCAACAACTGAATGCGCAGTTCAGGTGTGGTATCGACCACAAAATTCCCCTGTGGTGCGCGAACCAGAATACTGCTGCGCGTTCGATTATTTTTCGGATTCTCCGACAGGCAAACCGGACAGCGACAGCCAACCATGGGGACACCATGACTCGTCCCGGTTCCAAGCATGACGACCTCACCAGAAAATTCCGACATTCTTCCGCTCTTGTCTCCAATCGATGATGTGCCAGTTGTCAATCAGTCTTCAAGGGCAATCTTCAGAGTTGATCCTCAGAGTTAGTCTTCAGAGTTAATCTTCGGGGTGAACCCAGTCAGCGGAACCATCTGCCCAATTTTCCTTTTTCCAAATGGGAACCGTTTCCTTGATCCTGTCCATCAAAAACCGGGCTGCTTCAAACCCCTCCTGGCGGTGCGGTGTGCTGATCGCGATTCCGATTGCAATATCTCCCGGATCGAGATGACCAACACGATGCGCAAGACTCACCTTTTCCACTGGCCACTTTTGCCTGGTGAGTTCGATGAGACGACGCAGTTCGGTCATCGCCATTTCTTCGTACGCTTCGTATTCCAGGGAAGCGGTTTTTTTTTCGCCGGTGATTTCCCGCACCGTTCCCAGAAACAGAACAACAGCCCCGCACCGATTCGAACGGACGGATTTCGTCAAGTCCGCGTCATCAATCGGCTCCCGGGTGATCCTCAATTG
>JALUTJ010000194.1 GCA_027057985.1 Chromatiales bacterium | reverse complement strand
AGTTTAATCAGACTAGCCAGGCTATAAAGCCTGTTTTACTTCCTGCAAGGTAAAGTACAATGTCATACCTTTATCTGGCTCGGCATCAACCCAGATCTCGCCGCCATGTAACTGTACAATTTTCTGGCAGGTTGCTAGGCCAATACCGGAACCGGGAAATTCTGCCTCACCATGCAGTCTTTTAAAAGGTTCAAAAATACTGCCTGCATGTTTCATTTCAAAACCGCTGCCATTGTCTCTTATATAATAAACGGTCTGGCCATCATCACGCTGACAGGCAACCTCGATACTGGCCTGTTCCTTTTTCGAAGTATATTTCCAGGCATTACCCAGTACATTTTCCATCATTACGATCATCAGGCCACGATCGGCTTCACACAGCAGCTCTTCTTCGATGTTTATCTCGACCTGACGATGTTTGTCGACATAGGAAAGCCGTTGCAGGATTTCTTCGGCCACCAGGGAAAGGTTGACTTCCTCTGCCTGTGGCTGGGTGCGTGAGATCCGTGAAAGCTGTAACAGGCCATCGATCAACGAGGCCATTTTATGGGTACTGTCTTTAATGCGATAAAGATACTCCCGACCAATATCATCCAGCTTGTCCTCATAGTCCTGCAGAATGGCCTCACTAAAGCCACTGATACCTCTGAGTGGCGCACGTAGATCATGAGAAACGGAATAACAGAAACTCTGCATTTCACGATTGGCTGCCTGCAGGGCATCGGTTTTTTCCTTCAGCTCTTCACTCTGTTCCTCTATCTGTCGGGTTCGGGTCTGAACTGTCTGCTCCAGGTTATCGCGGTACTGGTACAGGTCTTCGAGCAGGGACTGGTAACGTGATGTCAGCACCCCCAGTTCATCGGTCGAAAAGGGTTGCAGATTTTCTGGCGGCAGGTTCTTTTCTTTGTCCTGGAAACTGACGATCTGCTGAATCGGGGACAGTGACTGAGCAAAACTATGGGCAAAAATCAGACTGCCGATAATGGCCAGCACTTCAAGAAAGAGCCAGACAAAGAAGGTTTCCACGGTAAAAAAGCCGGTACGGGTCCAGTAATACTGCACCAGCATGGTATCTATCAGTAATGGTACCAGCGAACCGATCATAAAAACCTTGGTCTTGATGGTGACATGCGGCTTACGCAGGCGAATACCGTGCAGGGCGCGGCCAAACAGATCCAGCATTATAAAAAAGATAGGCAGGCCAACGATAATCGAGACAATCAGGGCAACCAGGTGAATCCGGAACCAGTCCACCGGCTGAGCCACATAATCGGTAAAGTACTCGGCACTTAATATGACCGATGCCGGTGCCAGAGCCAGGTAAAGCAGGAACACCGACCAGAAATGCAGCGGGAAGCCTTTCATGCGAGAAAGGGACTGCCTGATCAGCTCATCACTTTTCTCCCTTGCATCGATAAAATGGATTACAGGCTGAATATAGCGACGAAAATACCATACCGCGAAAACCAGCCAGATCAGGATAAAGGCCGGTTCGGTCGGGGTTAGCAGGATTCCCTGCATCTGTGCCGGAGTGAGTACATTTATATATAGTATAAAGGATAAGCCCACTACTGCCGGAATAGTCCAGGCCAGCAAAATGAGCCCTGTGAAATAACGAAGGAAATCCCGGGATGACAGGTAATTCAGAGGGGCTGAAGCTTTTACCATAATGACGATACGTGTCCCACAGTCAAAAATGAGCTAAACAAACTGAGGCGGGATCGCATCCTGCCCATTGATACTTCACAACCAGTGGGCGTGTTACTAAACTGGTAGTAACCCTTACTTTAGAGAGAAAAACTGACTAATTCAAGCTGATACTGCATTTTGCCCCCCTGACAAAACAGGGCTTTACGCCAGTGTCACTTTGGCAAAACGGCGCTTGCCAACCTGATAAACGTGGGAGCTGCCCGCCTCGAGTTCCAGGCCACGATCTTCGACCTTGCTACCATCGATTTTGACCGCACCCTGCTTGATCATACGGAAAGCTTCGGAAGTACTGGAAACCAGCCCGGCCTCTTTCAGCAGCTTAGCAATGGCTAACTTACCATCTGTCGCGGCGATGGTCTTTTCCGCGATATCATCCGGCATGGCGCCCTTCTGGAAGCGGGCAATAAAGTTTTCCCTTGCCTGGGTTGCCGCTGCCTCGCTATGGAAACGGGCCACGATTTCCTCGGCAAGGACAAACTTGATATCACGCGGGTTGATGCCCTCCTCGATATCCTGTTTGAATTTCTCGATATCCTGTTCCGGCAGGAAGCTCAGTAGCTCGAAATAGCGCCACATCAGCTCATCGGAAATGGACATAATCTTGCCGAACATATCATCAGGAGCTTCATCGATGCCAATATAGTTATTGAGTGACTTGGACATCTTCTGCACACCATCGAGTCCTTCGAGGATTGGCATGGTCAGCACCACCTGTGGTTCCTGGCCATAGTGTTTCTGCAGTTCACGGCCGACCAGCAGGTTGAATTTCTGATCGGTACCACCGAGTTCAACATCGGCCCTCATCGCGACCGAGTCATAGCCCTGGATCAGGGGATAGAGAAATTCATGGATGGCGATCGGCTGGCCGCCTTTATAGCGCTTGCTGAAATCATCCCGTTCCAGCATACGGGCAACCGTGTGTTTTGCCGCGAGTTGAATCAGATCCGTTGGACTCATTTCATTCATCCAGCTGGAATTGAACATGACCAGGGTTTTTTCTGGATCCAGAATTTTAAATATCTGCTGCTCATAGGAGCGGGCATTTTCAATTACGTCATCCCGGGTCAGAGGTGGACGAGTGGCACTTTTACCCGTGGGATCACCTATCATGCCGGTAAAGTCCCCGATCAGAAACAGCACTTCGTGCCCCAGCTCCTGAAACTGGCGCAGCTTGTTAATCAGTACCGTATGGCCGAGATGCAAATCCGGGGCAGTGGGGTCAAAACCGGCCTTGATTCTTAAGGGCTTGTTTTTCTTCAGTTTTTCAACCAGCTCTGACTCAATCAGTATTTCATCTGCGCCGCGCTTGATTAGCGCCAGGCTCTCTTCAAGTGATGCCATGTCTGTGCTTTCCTGTCGAACTAATGATTGACGGCCCTGCACTAAAACAGGAACCGGCACGAATCGTTAAAGCGGCGTAGATTACCATACTGGAAAAAAATATTGTCAAAAACAGCGAATAATTCCTTCCCATACAAAAATAATAGCAATTACAATTTGACCTCGGGGTGGAAATTGGGCTACCTTATATAACAAATTACTAAAAGTTGAATAAAATCCGTGAATTACAACTCTTTCTTAACAAGAGACTATAAGTCTATGGGGCAGCCGCGTGAACCCGGCCAGCGGCCCAGAATTACCCGTACGCACCTGGCTTTCGTGTTTGCCGGCATGGTTGCGGTGACCGGTATTATCAGCCTGTTTTCCAGCGATGCCAGCGCCAAACGCCAGGACACTGAAGTTGCCCTGATCAAGATTAACCCGCAGCCACTGAGCCGGGTACACGGTGCCCTGCCACTGCCCGCCGCGCTGCAACCGGTTACTGCACAGCCACTCTCCAGATCAAAGCCGGTTCCCGATAGCATCAGTAACCCGTCATTGATACAGACACAGATTAAGATCCGCCCCGGCCATTCACTTTCCACGATTTTCCGGCTCAAGCATCTAAGCCACCAGGATCTCTACCGGATTATGCAAAAGAACAAGCAAAGCCGGGCACTGCGTTACCTGCAACCGGGGCATCAGCTTGTTATCGAAAGTGATACCCTGGGACAGGTCCACGCTCTGCGCTATGAAATCGACAAGCTGCAAACGCTAAAGGTTAGCCGTATCGATAACGACTTCATTATCGAAACCGTAAAGAAGCCGGTCGAAAAGCGGGTCAACTATGCGCAGGGACAGATCAAATCTTCCCTGTTTGAAGCCGGTAAGCAGGCCGGACTTTCCGATGTGCTGGTGATGGAAATGGCCGCGATTTTTGGCTGGGATATCGACTTTGCACTCGATATTCGTGAAGGTGATACCTTCTCCGTACTCTACGAAGAACAGTATGTCGCGGGCAAGAAATACCAGAACGGTACTATTCTTGCCGCCGAGTTCACCACCCGTGGCAAAACCTTTAAAGCTATTCGTTTTACCGACAGTTCCGGGCACAGTAATTACTACACACCGAAAGGGCTATCCATGCGTAAAGCCTTTTTACGCACCCCGGTAGATTTCCGCCGTATCAGTTCCCGCTTCGGTCGTCGTCACCACCCGGTGCTTAACCGTATGAAAATGCACAAGGGCGTGGACTATGCCGCCCGGCGTGGTACCCCGATACATGCTTCCGGTGATGGCAAAGTTGTTTTCAAAGGACGTAAAGGTGGCTATGGCAGGGTTGTGATTTTACAACATGGCAGTCGTTACCAGACACTTTATGCTCATATGAATGGGTTCAAGCGTGGTCTGCGTGTAGGCAGGTATGTGAAGCAGGGACAAACCATCGGTTATGTTGGTAGCAGTGGCCGTGCCACCGGGCCACACCTGCACTATGAGTTCCGGGTCAATGGTGTACACCGCAACCCACTTACCGTGCGTCTGCCAAATGCTGCCCCGATTAACAAGCGTTATAAAAAAGATTTTCTCGCCTATGCCGGGCGCATGCTGTCACAACTGGAAACACATAAAACCGTACAGATTGCCCTGCACACACAATAGGCTTTTATGGATGAGCAGCTCTATATAGGTTTAATGTCCGGTACCAGCCTGGATGGTATCGATGCTGCGCTGGTTAAGTTCAAAGAGAATCAACCTCAGCTTCTGCATGCCTGCTGTGTGCCACTCGATAATGATCTCAGGCAAGAGATAAAACTGCTGGTCAATCCCGGCGATAATGAAATCAATCGTATGATGAGACTGGATCGAGCACTGGGACGATCTTTTGCCGCTGCATGCCAGCAATTACTTCAACAAGCCCGGGTCAATGCCGAGCAGATCAGCGCCATTGGCAGTCATGGTCAGACCATTCGTCACTGGCCCCGATCAGAGACACCTTCAACCCTGCAGATTGCTGATCCAAATACGATTGCCGAGATAAGCGCTATCACCACCGTAGCAGATTTTCGTCGCCGCGATATAGCCGCAGGTGGTGAAGGGGCACCACTGGTACCGGCGTTTCATCAGCATATCTTTCACCATACGAAAAAAAACCGGGTAATTTTAAACCTGGGCGGAATAGCCAATATTACGATTCTACCGGCCGATAAAAATAAAAAAGTGACTGGCTTTGATACCGGC
>JALUTJ010000193.1 GCA_027057985.1 Chromatiales bacterium | reverse complement strand
CCAGTAAGGCACCCGCAACCGTGGTGGAAAAAGAACGCGAAAAGCTGGCACAACTGCAACAGTCGCATGCCGACTTCAAACAGCAACAGGAACGAATCAGTAAACTCTAAATTAAGTTTATAGATTTTTCTGCATCAGCTGCTCGGCCTGTTCGCGGGCGGTTTTCAGTTGCTCAAAAATTGCCCTTGCACTTTCAATATCGTTGTCTTTGCCAAAGAACTCGGCTTGTCGTGCCAGTTCGCTCAGTTGCATGGCACCAAACTGAGCAGCTGCCCCTTTGAGTGAATGAGCAGCATGTTCCAGTGCTTCAGCATCATTATCCTTTAATGCCTGCTCGACTCGCTGTAAATTATCTTTTGAGGTTGTGGTATGGCTCTGTACCGCCTTAGGGAAGTTATCGGCAAACATCTGCTTTAAGACATTAAAGACAGAGAGGTCAAGTTGCCTGGGTTCCGTCTCTTGCTGTTTTTCTGATTCGGCCTCTTTATCGGCTGGCGTCTCGGTATATTCAAATTCTACAATTTCTACTTTATCCTTAAGCCATTTTTTCAACATATCTTCGAGTGATTTTTCACTGACTGGCTTACTAATATAATCATCCATGCCCGCTACAATGCACTTATCTTTATCACCCTGCATGGCATTGGCAGTAAAAGCGATGATCGGTGTATGTGTCTTTTCCCGGTATTGCTCCCACTCCCGAATCACCCTAGTGGCTTCGTAACCATCCATTTCCGGCATCTGGCAGTCCATAAATACCAGATCAAACTCGCTGTGCTTGAACTGCGATACCGCCTCTATGCCATTACCGGCCGGTGTTACCGAGCAACCATACCGCTCAAGATATTCGGTTGCGACCATCTGGTTAACCGGGTTATCTTCAACTAAAAGAATGTGTGCGTTTTCGATCTGGATATGTTTGCGGTTACCGGTTTTAACCTCACGTACCATATGCCGTGTAACCAGTGGAATATCTTTATGTTCCAGCTTTGACTGCCAGACAAGCCCCAGAATCTGGGCTACTTCATTTTCTCGCGTTGGCTTGGTCAGGTAAGCATCAAACCCCAGTTTTTTCAAGCGCTGACCATCCCCCTTGCGTGGTGAGGAGGTAATAAACACAAGAGCACCCTGCGGCAGTAATTTCTGCTTCTGTATTTCTGCAGCCAGAATTTCACCATTCATATCGGGCATATAGAAGTCCATAATTACGATATCATAGGGCTTGCTTTTTTGTTGTGCCTGATTCAGTTTGAGCAGCGCTATATCAGCAGAGGGCACAGATTCAACCTCCATCTCAAGCGGTGAGAGTTGTTCTTCGAGTATAGCTCTCGCCATTTCCATATCATCGACGATAAGGGTTTTCAGGCCTTGCAGGATATTGATATCAGCATCTGAGTATGAGGAAACAAGAGGTTCAGTCGCCAGCTCCAGCTCAATATCAACGATAAAGGTCGAGCCTTTACCTTTTTCACTTTCAACCCGGATATCACCGTTCATCATCTGAGAGAGTTGAC
>JALUTJ010000192.1 GCA_027057985.1 Chromatiales bacterium | reverse complement strand
GTGTATGGCGTTGCACGATATCATCGATTTGTGAATCAGTTTGTGTATCTTTATAAGCAGCTATGCCGTTCATGGCAGAACCTCCAATGTTGATCCTGATACTAACCTTTCCACAAAAAACTCAAGGTGTCCACCTGATGAGGTGGGTTGAGGCCAATTGTTTACCTTTTTTGACAATGTCTGGAATGCCTGGGCTGCCCGACTGCGTGGAAACGCTTCAACGACAGCTTTTTGACGCTTTACCGCCTTCTGTAGATGCTCGTCATGGGGGATATGTCCCATGTAATCCAGTGCCACATCGAGGAAACGATCCGTGACTTTTGAGAGTTTCTCATAGACTTCGCGGCCCTGCTGAGGACCGGAAACCATATTGGCGAGAATATGAAAACGGAAGATGCCCTGCTCCTTGTTGAGCAGTTTAATCAGGGCGTAGGCATCGGTAATGGAGGCCGGTTCATCACAGACGACCACCAGGACTTCCTGTGCGGCACGGGAAAAACTGACCACGCTGTCGGAAATACCCGCCGCGGTATCGACCAGGAGCACATCGATATTATGACTGAGCTGGCTAAAAGCACTGACCAGTCCTGCATGCTGCGCTGGAGTCATTTCGGCCATGTCCTTCACCCCGGAAGAAGCCGGGATAATGCGAATGCCGGATGGCCCCTCGACAAGAATTTCATCGAGCTCAACTTCGCCTTTCATCACATCGGAGAGATTTTTTTCGGTATGCAGGCCGAGCAGGACATCGATATTGGCGAGGCCAAGATCGGCATCGAGAATGGTGACATCCTTGCCGCTATTGGCCAGTGCCAGCGCAAGGTTCACGGTAACATTGGTTTTACCCACACCGCCTTTACCACTGGCGATGCTAATAACTCGAACGGGATGTGGTTTTGCCATACGTCTTAATCCTGAGGCCTGATCAGTTACTTGAGCGAAATCTACGATATCAGCCATGTCCATTTGCAACCATACCACTGATTGTTAAAGAAGTCGCCTCGTCGTAGTGGTTCATGGAAGCCATGTGTTGCATTACAGAAACGCTGCGGCTGACCAGGCTATGCGCCCGGGCACGGTGAATATCTTCTGGTACCTGTTGACCATCACAAAGATAGGAAATTGGTAGCCCATTTTCAATCGCCACCGTCAGGGCACCACCCATACTGGTGGTCTCATCCACCTTGGTGAGAATACAGCCGGCAAGTTTGATGTCTTTGAATTTGTCGCCGGTCTCGGTGAGTACACCACGCTGGCAGTTGGTTGCCAGGGTCAGGTAGATTTTAATATCAGGCAGACCTTCTGCCTGCAGCATATCGATTTGCCGGTTCAGCAGCATATCACGCTGGCTCATGCCGGCGGTATCGATAAGAATCAGATCCTTGTCAGCCAGTGAATCCAGTGCCTCGCGCAGGGTATCGGCATTGCCGGCGATGCGCATCGGGATCCCCATGATACGGGCATAACTGCGTAGCTGTTCCTGTGCCGCAACCCGGTAATTGTCCGTGGTAATC
>JALUTJ010000191.1 GCA_027057985.1 Chromatiales bacterium | reverse complement strand
ACGGCATCGAGATCGAGGTGATTGGTTGGCTCATCGAGTAACAGGATATCAGAAGGACACATTAGCGCCTGGGCCAGGTTAAGCCGCATGCGCCAGCCACCGGAAAAAGTTTTTACCGCTGCCGTTTCCTGTTTCGGGCTAAATCCAAGACCATGCAGTAAGGTAGCAGCTCGACTACTGGCGCTATAGCCACCGATACTTTCCATCTCGCTATACAGGTGCGCCAGCGCTTCACCCTGATTATTTTTTTCTGCCACCGCAATTTCCTGCTGTAACTGGCGCAGGCGGGTATCGCCATCGAGCACATAATCCAGCGCACTGCAGTCGAGTGCCGGAGTTTCCTGTGCAACATGGGCAATAACAAGATCATCCGGAATATAAAGCTCTCCGGCATCGGCATGCAGTTCTCCCCGAATCAGGGCAAACAGGCTGGATTTACCCACACCGTTCGAGCCAACAATGCCGACCTTCTGCTTCGCATTGATAGTGAGATTGACATCGTGCAGTAATTCGCGGGGACCGCGGCGCAGGGATAAACGGGTGAACTTGAGCATAGCAGAATTTTAGCAGAATCTGCAGATATAACCCATGCCAGCATTAGCAGAAATTTACTTTCATATTCAGCTAAAAATCTTCTCAGCTCTGAGCTAAAAGAAACTCTCAGGAGGTAGAAAGCTATTGTCGATCAAGACCGTGGGCCGCAAGGATAGCGGCCCTCGAGCCTACAGGGATGTATTTACGGCGTGTCTTGATCGGCACTAGCTGAATAACCTCCAACCTTATAAGTCTGAGAAAATTTTAACTGTGCTAATATTCAGAAACCAAACTCTCCTACCCATTGATCCTTGCGGTAATCAATTTTCAGCCAGTGGGGAATAAATGATTCGGAACGCTGGATCGGGAAGTCGGTTAAAGGCGGCTCATCACCTTCATAATCGATACCACAGGCCCGGGTCATGACCGGGCGAAAATGTACCGCCAGCTGATCGGTCACATTAACCAGATCACCATCCACCTTTTCTTTGAATCGTACCTGCTTGCGAATCAGGCAACTGAAATACAGCTCCATTTCCGCGATTAGCATGTTGTCACGCAGGGCCAGCGCCTTTTCCGCTGCTTTGCTCAGGGTAATGGCGACATTTTTGCCCTGGATCTGAACCTGTTTTTCCATCTGTTCTCCTCCAGCATGTTTACTGGCACGGTATAATGCTAGTAACTCTTTGTTATTTTATCTATTATAGCCCTGTTCAGATAAATTATAAGGTTAAAATCATGGAAAAAAGCCTGGTTATTTCGGCTGTCGGTAATGACCGACCCGGTATCGTCAATGAACTGTCACGCGCCATTCTTGAAAAAGGCGGCAATATTACCGAAAGCCGTATGATGGTGCTGGGTGGTGAATTTGCCATGATGCTACTGGTAACCGGTAATGAAGAAAGTATTGGCGGGATACAGGAAACATTAAAAGAAACCGGTGATGCACTTTCCCTGACTCTGATCGCAAAAGAAACCCG
>JALUTJ010000190.1 GCA_027057985.1 Chromatiales bacterium | reverse complement strand
GCAATATGCTGATTTAATGAAGAACCTGCAAGTCGATGATAATTATGTTTTTGTCATTACGGCAGGCCCCGGTGAGATTGAAAATGCAGAAAATCTGAAATCTCTGCTCGGTGATCTTCCCTGTATTGTCTATCACTCAACCGAAGGCCTGGTCCGTTTTTCAAAACTGATTCAGACCTGCGAACTATTTATCAGCGCATCAACTGGACCACTTCATATTGCCGGTGCACTGAACCGACCAACTGCAGCCTTTTACCAGCGCAGACGTTCTGCAACGCCTTTAAGGTGGCAAACGCTTAATTCTGAAGACAGGAGACTCGCCTTTACCCCACCAGAAGATGCGCATGAATCTGATCTGCAATCTATTGATGTCGTTGCTGTGGCGAGAAAAATCCGCGACAGGTTTCTAGTTGATTGAATCACTTCCCTGTTTTTTCCAGCGTTTGAATAAAACCTTGTTATATTTCACAAAAGCATGGGTTCCTGATAGAACTGCCACTACCAGCCCGGCATAGCCATCCAGAAAACCCCGTTTAAATATATAGAGTTTTATAAACGTCCAGAAACCATGATTCCATGGGCTAAACATATTCACTTTTTTATTTCTTTTAATTATTTCATCCGCACCAATCTCGGTAAAATAATCCAGGGTCTGGATATGCTCAGAAATACTATCAAAGGAGTAGTGCAGCAGGTCCCCCTGTAACGTGATGATATTATTTCCATCGACCTCAATATGATCATGTGGATTAACACCTGCCCATCGCGCAGTATTTTTATTGAAAAGGCGGATCTTGTAATCCGGGTACCAGCAATGATTCAACCATCGATAAACATAAAATGTTCGCCTTGCAACCCGATATGCATCCGCCTGTTGCAGCTTATCCTTTACCTCCCGGATTGACTGCCGCAGCTCATCGGTAAGACGTTCATCGCAGTCCAGACTCAGAATCCAGTCATAGCTGGCTTTTTCAACGGCCAGGTTTTTCTGCTCAATATGACCAAGGAATTTCTGCTCATATATTTTACTGGTGTATTTTTCAGCTATTTCCCGGGTCTTATCCGTACTGAGCGAATCAACGATGATGATCTCATCGGCTATGCCCTCGAGACTTTCGAGACAGGCCTCAATTTTCTTTTCCTCATTATAGGAAATTATACAGGCGGATATCTTAGCCATCTGAATCTTCTTCCTGCAGAATCTTTAATGTGTCCTTAAATACTGTTTCAACTTTTATCTCTTTCAAACACCGGGTATGCCCCAACGGACACTGCCTTTTAAAGCAGGGGCTGCACTCAAGAGCAAGATACTCGATTTTGGCCCGGTTAGTAAGTGGTGGCGTATAGTCCGGTGTTGAAGAACCATAAATGGCAACCAGGGGAATACCCACTGCGGCGGCAATATGCATCAGGCCGGAATCATTACTTACCGCGGTTTTACACAATGCCAGTAAATCAATACTGTCTTCAAGCCGGGTCTGACCACACAGGTTTATAGCACTGTTGCCCTTACAG
>JALUTJ010000189.1 GCA_027057985.1 Chromatiales bacterium | reverse complement strand
AGATTCAGATCTTCCACGGCAACATCATTCACCAGCAACGAGACATTGAGCTTGTTGAACAGTTCCTCCTGGCTCATGTGCCCGGCCATCATCGGGTTAAAGTCATCGGCCGGGTTGATATTGAGGATAATAGAATCCGACTTGATAAGGAAGTCCTTGTAGGCATCACGTAGGCCAGTGCCTGGAGCAAACCCCCAGAGGCGGAAGAAGTAATCATCCGGTTGATTGATCTCGGTATCGACAAACAGCTGCTTTTTCATATTTCCAAGTTCGCTGCAATACTTCACCATTTGTTGCGTATAGCCCTGGTCTTTATAGCTCAGGCTGGCACTGGCCAGTTTTGGCATGCCCTCCTGCATCATATTGGCGGTTTCCATGCTACCGAGGTTTTTGATCACGGCCGTGGCGCTGAGCTGTCCTGCCCGCTTGATATTGGTATCAAACCCGAGGGTGAGCGCTTTTTTGGCAGAGTCATAACGATAGGCCATGCGCAGTTGAGTATGGAAAACCTTGTAACCCATATTGCGGTAATCCGCCGGCCCGAAAATGGCCTTACCCCCACAGAGGGTGCGACCACGGGCATAGAGTGGTTGCAGGCGTTCTACCATGCGATCAAGCAGTTTGGCATTTTCACTATTGAGGTCAAAGTAAAAGTCATCGATACGAAAACCAAAATGCTTTGGCATGACACCCTTGTTGATATTACTGCTGGCATTGAGCATATAGAAAAAGCCCGGTGTTTCGATGGTGATATTACCCAGTCGTACTGCATCAGGTAGTACTGCGGACTGGATACGGACATTATCGAGCTGAATCTCGCCGGTGATGAGCGAGGTAGAGAGACTGCTGTAGCGCACCTGCATCAGTGGCTGAATGGCATCGAGACCGTTATCAATATTGGTTTTAACCTGGTGATGGATATAGCCGTTTATCCCCGCCACCAGGGCAAGTATAACCAGTGTCACAGCGATAAGAATATTTCGAGTCAGTCTTGGCACAGCAAAAACTCCCTGAGGATGAGAAAAACCAGCAAACCCGGCGGGGGGAGGACCGGGTTTGCTGGCAGTTTTTTATTTTATGGTGTTACTGTAGTTTATTTTTGATCTTATTTCTTTGATGCTTTTAAACCTTTTAGTGTTTCCAGCAGGTTCGAAGCCCCGAGTACTGCAGCCGCACCTTCATAGCCGACACCGGTACCATTGACCAGTACGGTTGGAATCTTGACGATATCAGGATTCTTTACCGCGGCTTCCAGGGTTTTTTCCAGGGCCTGTAACTGCATCGCACGTTCCTTGCCCAGTACATTGGCCTGGGCCTGTTGACCTTTGGCAATCTCAATCAGCTTGAGTTTTTCACCCTCACCTTCGAGTTGCAACTGGCGCTTGCGGTGCTTCGCTGCCTGCTTGGCAATCTCGGCCTTGACCAGTTGCCCCTGCTGATCGGCGGTGGCACGTTCACGTTCTACCGCGATACGCTGGCGTTGTGCCTGTTGTTCCTTGGTATAGGTTGCCTTGAGCTGGGTGGCAAGCTGCTCACGCAGAGTAGCGACCAGCAGTTCCGGTGGAATTGCGGGTTCACCCATGCGCACTTCCTGGATACTGACCCCGGCTTTGAGGCCTTCCGGAATAATGGCTTTTTCCAGCAGGTTCACGATCTCGTCACGCTTGAGCATAAAGTCCAGTGCGCGGCGTTCCTTGACCCCACCGATGGTGCGCAGAATGTCGCGAATGGCCGGGGTGATGATATTGTCTTCGACCTTTTGCAGGTTACCGATGGTAGCGACCACGATGGGGGCGTTTTCAGGGTGCACCTGAACCACCACGCGCATTTCAACCGGCACGGTCCAGCCTTCAACCCGAACCAGGATGGCCGAGGAAGCGGCATTCTTTGGTACCGGAATTTTCTGTGAGGTTTCCTTTTGCTTGATCTTGCCATTGTCATCCACGCGCAGATCGATCTGGCGGCGGGTATAACCGCCCTTGTAGGTCCAGGTCTGCAGCCGGGTCGGGATAATGGTGGCGACATAGGCGCGGTTATTCAGGTAATAGCGCCCCGGTGGCAGTGGCTCGTTCCAGACACCAATACAGCCCTTCGGCACAATGGGCGTGGCAACCTTGGCACCTTCCTTGCCGCTTTTATTGAGCGCGGTCGGGCAGTCCTTGCGGGTCTGCACGTTAGAGCGAATCACGGCGACATTACCGGTGGGCACATCCAGTGCGCGTGCGGTTTTAACATCGAACAGGTAACGGTTGAGACGGTATTTACCCGGGCGCAGTACGGTCAGTTGCGGCCCCTTCTGCCCCTTACCCTCGGTCAGAAAATATTTTGCATCCAGCATTTTCTGGAACTCATTTTCCGGCCAGGCATCGGCAATAAACTGGCCGGGACGCAGTGGCAGGCCATCTTTGGCACTGAGAATGCCGTAAGTCCCTTCCGGAATCTCTACCACCGGCACATCGGTACGTACCTCGTTGAGAATGCGAACGAAAGGCATAAAGTGAAAACCGGGGCCGATGATTTCAGCCTGCGGGCCTTTTTCACCATCGGGTGCAATAATCCGGCCGGGTGGCAGGTTGGGAGCCAGGTACACCCGCTCCAGGTGGCCGACTTCGTTGGCACCGATAATCACGAAAGAGCGTGAACCGAGCAGGAACAGCCCGACGGTTACCAGGATAAGCTGTACGATGCGGGTGACAACCAGCGAGCTTTGTTCATCCCCATTGCCTTTCTTGATGGGTTTTTTAATCAGGTAAGCGGCCCATGCCAGCATGGCCAGTGAAAGTAGTCCAAGAATCATTATTATTAACCCCTTATTCGTCCTTAAATGAAATGAAGTTACGAGGTTATGAAGTTCGAGAAAAGATTGCAAGCATGACGGGTTATTTTAAAAGGCCTACATCATATCGAGTGGATCAATATCGATGGACCAGCGCACCTTGCTGCTGAGTTTATGGTTTTCAATCAGTGGAATAGCGGCGCCAAGCAGCGTCTGCAGCTGGCCGCGTTGCGTTGCCTGGATTAACAGCTGTGCCCGGCTGCGCCCGGCGCGACGTTCCATCAGTGCCGGGAAAGGCCCCATTAGCAGGACATCGTGGTGGTTCACCTGCTGCAGCAGGGTACGGGCCTGTTCCAGGAACTGGCCCGGCAGGGCATCATCAATCGCCTCGGCACGTAGCAGGGCGAGATGAGTGAAGGGGGGCAATTCGGTCTGCTGGCGTTCTTCGAGCAGGGTACGGGCAAAGGCCGGGTAATCATGGGCCTGTAATGGTTTGAAAAGAGGGTGATCCGGGTGATGGGTTTGCACCAGTACATGACCTTTTTTCTCCTCGCGCCCGGCGCGACCGGCAACCTGTAACAGCAACTGCCCCATGCGTTCCGAGGCACGGAAGTCGGCACTGTAGAGGCCGTGGTCGGCATTGAGCATGGCCACCAGGGTAACATTGGCAAAGTGGTGTCCCTTGGCCAGCATCTGCGTGCCGATGAGGATTTGGGGTTTACCGGTATTGATCTCGTTCAGCATGCGCTGCAGTGAACCCTTGCGCCGGGTACTGTCGCGGTCGATGCGTAGCACCGGGTAGTTGGCAAACTGTTCATTCAGCGCTTCTTCGATGCGCTCGGTACCAAACCCCATCTGTAATAGATCCGGTGCTTCACATTTTGGGCACAGCGAAGGAGTGGGCTGTTCACTACCGCAGTGATGGCACTGCAGGCGGGTATTATGGTGGTGCAGGGTCATGTGCGCATCGCAGCGGGGACAAAGGGCATGCCAGCCACATTCATGGCACATCAATACCGGTGCATATCCGCGGCGGTTTAAAAACAGTAATACCTGAGAGCCGTTTTCAAGGTGTTCACGGATGCGCTGTAAAAGCCGGGCCGAAAGTCCATGTGGCATTTTCTGGCTGCGCACATCCAGCAGCTCGATTTCGGGCAGACTGGCGCCACCGGCGCGCTCGGGCAGACGAAGTACCTGGTAACGTCCCTGTTGTGCATTATATAAGGTTTCCAGTGAAGGCGTGGCCGAACCCAGCAGCACCGGGATATTCAGATCGCGGGCGCGTTTGACCGCAAGATCACGCGCCGAGTAACGAAAACCTTCCTGCTGTTTGAAAGAAAGATCATGTTCTTCGTCTACGATGATCATGCCGGGTCGCAATAGCGGGCTGAAGATGGCGGAGCGGGTGCCAATGATCACATCGGCACTGCCTTCGCGGGTATGCAGCCAGGCCTGCAGACGTTCCTCGTCGTTTAGTCCCGAGTGCATAATTGCAATACGGCCGTCGAGCCGCGACTGAAAGCGAGCCATCAATTGCGGTGTCAGGCCAATCTCCGGTACCAGCACCAGTGCCTGCTTGCCGCTATCGATGCAATGCTGGATCAGTTGCAGGTAAACCTCGGTTTTACCACTGCCGGTAATGCCCTCGAGCATAAAACTGGCAAAGCCCGTTGACTGTGCCTTAACCGTTTTGATGGCAGCCTGCTGTGCCGGGTTAAGTTCATGGTCGGCGGATTTGCCCTGTCCCTGGGGCAAAGCATTTTCTTTCACCGCCCTGACCCAGTCTTTTTCCTGCAGGCGTTTCATTACCGGACGCCAGTTAATATGTTTATCCGACAGCTCACTTTCAAACAGGCCATGACGAGATTGCTGCAAATCGGTGAGCAGGGCCATTTGCCGGCTGGCACGTTTGAGGCTTTCGGGTTCGAGCACCTTGCCAGTATCGGTCAGTTGCCAGCGGGTAATGGCCTTCAAGGTCGTAGCGGCACCCTGGCGCAGTCGCACCGGCAGGGCATTCTGTAGCACTTCGCCCACCGGGTGATGATAATACTGGCTACACCAGCGCAGCAGTTGCAGCATTTCACTATCGAATAGCGGCTGCTGATCCAGTACCTCGATTACCGGCCTGATCCTGTTTTTCGCAACCTCGGTTTCCTCGACCACTTCGAGCAGGATGCCAATGAGCGTCTGGCGGCCAAAAGGCACCCTGATCCGCACACCGGGCAGGGGCGGATTTCCCTGTAAATCAGGTGGAGGCAGGTAGTCAAATTCGCGCCGTAATGGCACCGGAATGGCGATACGAAAATAGCGTTTCACGAGGCCAGAATCCGGGTTAAAAAAGGTACTTTTTGTGTCATATTTTTAAGGGTGTAAAACCATGTAGTTAGCGTTGATAGCTCAATAATTTTCTAACTAAAATCTGTTAAGTTCCTGTCAGCACTGCAATTTGTTACTTATCCACAGAAGCTGTGGATAACTCTGTGGATGAATGTATAAAACCGGCCGGATCATCAGGCAAATACTACAGAATTGTTAAATTGGTTAGAAT
>JALUTJ010000188.1 GCA_027057985.1 Chromatiales bacterium | reverse complement strand
TTGGGCGCCATGTTGAGCACCTGCTTGAATACCGGCATTTTTTGCCAGGCGTCTTTCAGCCCCTTCGGCGGATCGGGTTCTTTCAAAAAAGCCAGCAGTTTGCCAACCTCGCGCAGGGCTTCAACGCTGTCTTCACCCATGCCCAGCGCCACGCGTTTGGGCGTGCCAAACAGGTTGGCCAGCACCGGGGTGTTAAATCCTTTCACATTTTCGAATAATAACGCCGGTCCACCGTCTTTAAGCACACGATCACAGATTTCCGTTATTTCCAGGAAGGGATCCACTTCTATGCTGATACGTTTTAACTCACCGATGGATTCGAGTTTTTCGATAAAGTCGCGTAAATCCGAGTATTTCATATCCCGTAATGTGTCCCGTTTCTTGAAATGTCACCAAATAACGCCGCTTCAGTCACCGGATGAATTCTTATGAAATGCGCCATACAACTGATATTTGCCAGCTTGTTTTGTTTCACATCTTACGCTATTGCCGAACCGGTCGAAACGCTTGACTGGGTGGGCTGCGGCATCAGCAAAAAAGCCTATGTCACGGATCTCGCCAAAGCGTTCGAAGCCAAAACCAGCATTCACATCAATATTCAGGGTGGCGGCGCAACCAAGGGGATTCGGGAAGTGGTGAGCGGTGACGCCGACCTGGGTGGCTCCTGTCGCTATGCATTACCGGAAGACCCGCGTGAAACCCGCGTTGGACTGGAGCCGGTCGCCTGGGATGCGCTGGTAGTCATCGTACACAAGGATAACCCGGTGAACGACATCAGCACACAGGATGTACAAAAGGTGTTTTCCGGTGAAGTAACCAACTGGCAGCAACTGGGTGGCGAGGATGCGCCAATCGAAGTGTTCACTCGTAAAAGCAAATATTCCTGTGTCGGCCGCACCCTGCGCAAACTGGTGTTTGCCGATTTTGATTATCCGCTTGCCGCAACCCGG
Source organism: Chromatiales bacterium (assembly GCA_027057985.1). GTDB lineage: Bacteria > Pseudomonadota > Gammaproteobacteria > UBA6429 > Thiohalophilaceae > JAGLTQ01. The sequence goes on along the minus strand of JALUTJ010000188.1, from coordinate 591 downwards.
GAGTTCAAGTCCTCCGGACCGTTGGAAAAAACCCTGGTGAAGTCACCCAATGCCATTGCGATAACAGGTATCAGCAGTGCGCGTTTACGCGATGTCAAGATACTGCGTCTGAACGGTATTGAACCCAGTGTTGCGAATCTGAAGTCAGGTGAATACCTGCTGTACCGTCCGCTCTATATTACCTACAATCATCTGTCGGATAAAATCAGCAGCGTGCGCAAGTTCATCAGTTTCTGTCACAGCGTAGAAGGCAGAAACATTATGAAAGCCAATGGCACACTGCCCTATCGTGAAGCAGTGCATCTGGTGATGAAACAGATTGATCAGGACCTGTCTTCGTTCCGCCGCAGCCAGGGCAAAGGTTTTACCGTGCGCTAAAGATTTGCCGCGTTTGGCTCAGGTATCGATATTGGTGGCGGACAGCGCATTACTTTCGATGAAATCACGGCGCGGCTCCACCTGGTCGCCCATCAGGGTGGTGAACACTTCGTCGGCAGCAATCGCATCTTCCACCCGCACCTGCAGCATGCGGCGGGTTTCCGGGTTCATCGTGGTTTCCCACAACTGCTCGGGATTCATTTCACCCAGACC
>JALUTJ010000187.1 GCA_027057985.1 Chromatiales bacterium | reverse complement strand
GTATATTATTCCTGCCCCACAAGCGATTGCACAGGCCGGGCCCTGGGTGTGGTCGCGCTCATAAATGTCGATGCCCTGCTCAGGCGTCACCGAAGGATGCACCATTTCGAGTAGATTGAACTGCGAGGCAACCTGAAACAACGCCCCTGCGTTCGCTGAATCCTTGTGTAATGAAACAACATCAGCAACTACTTCACTCAAATGCAAATTGCCACCAGTACTGTGAGTCACGGCTTGCCTTAACTCCCCAAGACTCGGTATCAGTAGTGTACCGCACCGGTATTGTTTACCGTTGACCCTGGATGTCAGGACGCCATCGCTCACCAATATATTTTGATGAACATGCTCATGCCCCTTCTCATCAAACCCTGTCAGTTTACGGAACCACATCACAGCACTATCAATATCTAAAGTGTGAACACATCCTGGCGCTGTGTAGCAGAATGATCGTTTTTCTGCATCTCCGTGACATTTTAGAATGCAAAGCGCTCTTGATCTTTATTATCTATCAATTCTGCCAACACATTCCAGATCCATCTTAAGCTGTTGTAATACCTGCGAAGGCAAGGGAATCCGCTCAGACAGTTTTTCCGTTGTCTGATAATCCACTTCAAAGGTTCCGCCCATTACGACGTTAAACCACCGGTCTCGATCCATTACCACCCGATACATCTTCTCGTCCTGTGTACCTTCCAGGTAGGGATAATAAATATGTATCGGTTGCCCGGCCTTTTCCGCCTTGGCGCCCAGCCTATCCACACGGCCTGTTCTTTGTTCCAGGTCGCTCGGATTCCACGACAAATCATAGTGAATCAAGTGCCGGCAATTCAGGTGCAGGTCGACCCCTTCGGCCATCACGCTGCTGGCAATCAATATTTCCGGATAGAAAGGAGTATTGAAGGCCAGCATCAGGTTCTGGCGGGTGTCCTGCTTAACCGAGCCGTTGATCAGCCTTACTGACGCGAGGATGGCATCTTTTTCATCCTTGTCATTTACGTCACTTTTCAGGGTGATATCGCCGGTCTGTATTGAATCCAGCGCCTGCAAATAGTTCTCGCGCTCGTCAGAAGTCAGTTCATTCAAGAACTTGCAAAAGTGCCGTAGCAGCTCGGAAAAAGACAGCCCGCGTGTTTCCTTGTACTCAAAGGCCATATGAAGTGAATCCGGCTGTACCTTACTGCCAGCAAATTCAAAATAGCGCACGAGAAATGTCGGTGTAATCATGAAATGATGGACGATTTTCAACAAGCAGTCACGATCGGACTCCAGGTTCTTGTACCTTGAAATTATCGCACCAACGATTTCTTCCATTCGCCGGTAGAGCCCCGACCCCTTTCTGAAACGCTTGGCATTTTTTTCAAGCTGGTATTCCACCTCATCCATATTGCACGACAGTTTATTCGCAGCCTGTTCATACAGTTTCTTTCGCATCAGGTAGGAAATATGTGTACGTAAAGCCCTACCCGTCTTTACATAGTGACAGAACACCAGCACCTTTTCGCCCTGCTCCCAGAGCTCGATCACCTTGTCCACAACTGGCCCGATT
>JALUTJ010000186.1 GCA_027057985.1 Chromatiales bacterium | reverse complement strand
CCCTGCCATTTACCTTTTAAGAGGGCGAGATAACGCTTGTCCATCGTCCCCTGGCGCAGTTGTTCATGCAGACGCCGCAATGCACTGCGTTTTTTCGCCACGACAAGACAGCCCGAGGTATCGCGATCGAGCCGGTGAACCAGTTCAAGTTGCTGACACGCTGGGCGCAGCTGGCGCAGAATCTCGATAATACCGAAACTCAGGCCACTGCCCCCGTGCACGGCTACGCCCGAGGGCTTGTTCAGTACCAGGATACGTTTATCCTCAAAAAGTATGCGGGATTCAATCTGTTGTAGTAATTTCTGCGGTACCTGTGCCGGATCTCGAGGTTCTGGCTGTCGCACCGGTGGAATTCGCACTGTATCACCGGCCTTGAGACGGTATTCCGGCTTGATTCGCCCCTTGTTGACCCGGACTTCACCTTTACGCACGATACGATAAATCATGCTTTTAGGCACACCCTTGAGCTGGCAGAGCAGGAAATTATCGATGCGCTGACCGGCCTGATCGGGCTGGATCTCGATAAAGCGGACTTTTGGCGAACTTTTGTGCGCCTGATTTGGCTGTTGTGCTGACATGGGCGCATTGTAGCAGTTTTGTTGCATCTGAAATCAAACATTGATGAAAAGCGTCAAGGCTGGTATATTCGATGGCAAGTGTTTGGAATTACACGCAAAATTATTCCGGTCTGCACCTTGCTAGCCTGATTCAGGACATGACAAACGCAGATTTATAAACACCTGGATAGAGTTTAGCAGGCTGTGATTTTGAGTATCAGAGCCTGATAGAAGTAACGCTCCATGAAATGAACACTTCGTGGAGAGTAATTAAAAAATTAACTGCGCTCCCACGGCCAGAATCGAAACAGGCCGGTGGAGACTGACATGTAAATTAAAATCTGGCGTCTCCCCCGGTGGGAGTTTTTCTCAGGTGCTGAAGTAGATCACCAGCGGGTTTTAATCGACTGACAGTCCAACTGATCGGCCATGCCGACTCCCCGCTGGTTGAGCGCCAGATAAAGGTTTAACAATGAAAAGAATGCTATTTAATGCAACTCAGGCAGAAGAGTTGCGTGTGGCACTGGTTGATGGCCAGCGCCTTTATGACCTCGATATTGAAACCGCGATCCGCGAAACCAAGAAATCCAATATCTACAAAGGTAAAATCACCCGCGTCGAGCCCAGTCTGGAAGCCGCTTTCGTTGACTACGGTTCCGAGCGTCATGGCTTTTTGCCACTAAAAGAAATTTCCCGTATCTATTTCAAAGAAGGTGTCGATACATCCGGCCGTATCAATATCAAGGAAGTGGTGCATGAAGGCCAGGAACTGGTTATCCAGGTTGCCAAGGAAGAGCGCGGCAACAAGGGCGCCGCACTGACGACCTTTATCAGCCTCGCAGGCCGTTATTCAGTATTGATGCCGAATAATCCACGTGCGGGCGGTGTTTCCCGTCGTATTGAGGGTGATGCCCGCAGTGAAGCGCGTGAGGCGCTTGCCGCCATGGATATCCCTGAAGACATGGGACTGATTATCCGTACAGCAGGAATCGGCAAATCGATCGAAGAACTGCAATGGGACCTGGATTATCTGCTCAAGCTGTGGAAATCCATTGATTCGGCTTCGAAAGAACGCCCTGCACCCTTCCTGATTTACCAGGAAAGCAGCCTCATTACCCGCACCATCCGTGATTACCTGCGCAATGACATCAATGAAATCATCATTGATGAGCCGGAAATCTATGAACAGGCACGTCAGTTCATGGAGCAGGTGATGCCGAATAACCTGCACAAGATCAAGCTGTACCAGGATCCGGTGCCCCTGTTTACCCGCTACCAGATCGAAACCCAGATTGAGTCTGCTTTCCAGCGTGAGGTGCGCCTGCCTTCCGGTGGTGCACTGGTGATCGATCATACCGAGGCCCTTATCTCAATCGATATCAACTCTGCCCGTGCCACCAAGGGCGGCGATATCGAAGAAACCGCACTCAATACCAACCTTGAAGCTGCCGATGAAATTGCACGCCAGTTACGACTGCGTGACCTCGGCGGCCTGGTTGTTATTGACTTTATCGATATGGGACCGGCAAAGAATCAGCGTGAAGTTGAAAACCGCATGCGTGATGCGCTGAAGCTGGATCGCGCCCGTGTCCAGGTGGGACGAATTTCCCGTTTTGGTCTGCTGGAAATGTCTCGTCAGCGCCTACGCTCCTCGCTCGGTGAATCAAGCCAGCTGGTTTGCCCACGCTGTAATGGCCAGGGCACCATCCGTGGTATCGAGTCCAGCGCCCTTTCGATTCTTCGTATTGTTGAAGAAGAATCGATGAAAGAAAAAACCGCGCGGATTATTGCCCAGGTGCCGGTCGATGTGGCGGCATTCCTGCTGAATGAAAAACGTGAAATGCTTTTCGATATCGAGAAGCGTCAGAATATCAAGATTTTCCTGATTCCTAACCGGGATATGGAAACACCGCATTACACGGTGCAGCGGATTCGTGAAGATGAAACTTCTGACGATGCAACCCAGTCCAGCTATGACATGATTGATACCTCGACGGATGCCGGTATTGAAAATATCGTCACCCCGGAAACACGCAAGGTTGTTAAGGAAGAGCCGGCGGTAAAATCTGTTAGCCCTGCTACACCGCGACCTACTCCGGTTGTAGAACAACCTAATATCCTGACTCGCCTGTGGCGCTTTATCTTTGGAACCGAAACAGCGAAAAAGACAGCACCTGCAAAGCAGACCCAGCAACGCCGTCGTAACGGTGGTGGCAACCGCAACCAGCAACGCCGTGGTGGAAACCAGCAACGTCGTGGTGCCGGTGGACAGCAAAGAAAACAGGCAGACAACAAGCAACGTCAGCAACAGAAAAAATCTGCCGATACTCGCAATAAACAACAGCAGGATAAATCTGCTGATAACGAACAGCAGAAAACACAACAATCGCAGGGACAGTCACAGAACCGTCGTGGCAAGCGCGGTGGTCGCCGCCGTGGTGGTCGTAATCAGCAATCAGCTGAAACCATGGCCGATAACAAACAGCCGGAGAAGAAGCAGTCACCTACAGCTGCTGAAAACAGAGCGGATGCAAAACCTGCAGTCGCAAAAGAAGCTAAAAGCAGCGAGAAAAAAGACAGCCGCCCCGTGGAAAAAACGGCCGAGAAATCAGAGCAGAAAGCAGCAGACAATACCCCGGCACCCGTGTTCCACGAAACACCAAAACCTGCTCCGGTTGAAACAAAACCGGCCACAAATCTGCAACAGGTAGAAACTAAAGCAGATGCAAAACCCGCAGAAGCGAAAGCGCCAGCAGCTGAAAAGAAACCGGAAACAAAACCGGCATCTGCTGAAAAAGTGGTAGAGAAAAAGGAAGTGAAGGAAACACCTGCCCCGGCAGCAAAGGCCAGCAATGAGAGCAAGCCGGAACTGCAACAGGTCTTTACCAAGTCAGGCGACTGATTTAAAAAGTTCACTGTAATAAAAAAGGCAACCTTGATGAATCGGGGTTGCCATTTTTTATGCTGCAAGCATGGTTATCCAGTATAAATTACGATGCCTTATCAAGACGATGCATCATACTGATCAATTCAGCTTCTGAGCGACTAAGGCCGCAGACATTGACGATATCATCGACACTGGCACCGCTGTGTACCATTTGAATTGCCTGTTCATAAGGCTGGTTTGAAAGTGGGTAAACTTCTGCCGGGGTGATCGGCTGTACAGAGGCCACTGACTGCTGAGCCGGAACCACCTGCGGCTGTTTACGTTGTTGACGTTCAAGTTCCATGACACGTCCGCCCACACCTACCGCAGCATTGGCCAGTGCGCGCAGGTCGCGTTGTAGTGACTGCATGGTCACAGCCTGTGACTGAAACTGTTTTCTTTGCTGACGATACAGTACCAGGCTGGTGACCAGGACCGCAACGACGCCGAGCATAAACCAGTGCGTAATTTCCAGAGAGGCCAGTAAATGAGTAAGCTGTTCCATTTTATTATCCGCCATGAGTTGGTTATGTAATAGCTGAACCATTAAGCATATTCATCAATATTTTTACCCGGGCCATCTTCGTCCGGATGTTTATTGCTGTTATGCTTTTTTGGTTGCTGATGTTTTTTGGCGGGATGCTTTTTTGCGCCAGACGGGTCTATTGCCCTGCCCGGTGTTGCAGGCCATAAATTGGTAAGCTTATCTGAACGACCAATTTCAACCATTTATGCATTGAGCGGATTACGTGCTTCATTACAGTGAAGCAACCTCCTGCCATTCCTCATCAGTCAGCAGTTTATTGACATCAACCAGGATGAGTAACTCATCGCCTCGACTGGATACGCCCTGAATATACTTGGAACTCTCATCGTTACCCACGTTTGGTGCGGTCTCGATTTCCGACATCTTCAGGTCAACTACCTCGGCAACACTGTCAACAAGAATACCAACGACATTGTTGTCTGCCTCGATAATAACGATACGGGTTTCATCATCTGGCTCGGTATCCGGCAAACCAAAACGGCGCCGGGTATCGATGACGGTGACGACATTTCCGCGTAAATTGATAATACCCAGTACATAATGTGGCGCACCTGGTACCGGTGCAATTTCGGTCATTCGCAATACTTCCTGCACCTGCATAACCTTGATGCCATACTTCTCATTATCCAGGTGGAAGGTGACCCACTGGACAATTGAATCATCATTAGTTTCAACCACATCGTTCATGTATTACTCTCCTGGTTTAACGTGAACAGGTGTCTGATTTCTGACACTTTCCTGTTCTGGGTGTAATTTTGCATATATTGTGCCAAAAAGGCTGATTTTCTGAGCTATTCACCTGGTTCCTTGCCCTTTTCCAGCATTTTCGCGAAGCCATCGCTGTTGAGCAGGGCACACATGTGATTGATCACGGTGCCCGCCAGCCAGCCACGCCGGGTTTTATCGCTGCGCCAGCGTACTTCCTCGGGTTGCAGGGTGATGACCTCGCCAATCTTGTCACAGGCAAGGCCCCAGCGATAATCGTCGATGAGTACGATATGGCGTACCCGCTCGCGCGGATCATCTCCAGCCAGTTCCTGCAATTTATTGGCAGGCATAACCATGCGGGCGGTATCGATGACGGCAACCTTGTGCTCAAGGTGCTGCAGAATGCCCATGTAAAAATCGGCATGCCCCGGCATTTCCGTTACGTTATCTGTCCATTCGATAACGGCAGACAGTTCGATTAAAGGCACCGCCAGTTTCAGGCCGGCTACCTCGAACAATAAAATCTGAAAAGGTGCTTCGGCCCAGTCCGGACGAGCGGAAACGGGCTTTGTTTCTTCGCTGGTTTCCTGCTCAGTTTTAGTGATGATTTCGCTTTCTGG
>JALUTJ010000185.1 GCA_027057985.1 Chromatiales bacterium | reverse complement strand
GCATCTCTCACCCATGCAGGTAATGCGCTGTATTATTCTGCTGGTATTGTCAGCAGCAACCTGCGCACAGAAACCACTACGGTAACCACCCAGACCAGCCCGGCCTCAACCACGACATCGAGCGGTGTTTCTGCAACGGCATCTGCCAGCCTTGCCTTACGCGCAGGGTATAAATTTAAAAGCCGCCTTACAGATCGTTATTTCTGGTCACCTGAATTTATTCTTGAAGGCTTTGATGACAGTTTTATTTACAGTACCAATCTGCGCTTTGGTTATGAATTTGCGCCTTATGAAATCTATACCTCACTGGGTGTAAGTCGCATCCAGAAGTTTACCGATAACCGGCTTAATCTTATACTGGGGCTGGAATACCGTCTCAGTAATACCACCTCGCTTAATTTTGAGCTGGGTGCTTATGATAATATCCGGGAACAAACAAGCTCTACTACCGTGGTTGGCTTGAATACCATCAAGGTGAAGACTGACACGGTACGAAAAATCAATAGCTTTAAAATTACTTACACTTACTACTTTGAAGGATCAAAATAATGCTTTTACGAAAACTCTCTGCTGCTTTTCTTGTTATTGCGCTTGCTGCTGGTATCTATTTTGCGACACAGCAGAAAAACGGCGCTGTTGCAAACAAGGATGATAATGATCCTGTTATTGCAAAGGTTAATCAGATTGAAATCAAAAAGTCCGAGTTTATCCCCTATCTTAAGGAAATCGCCGCACCTGCCGGGTTGCAGAAATGGAAATCTCTCGATGCTGTCCCGGAAAAAATCTACAAAACGGCTTTATTAAGTATTGCACAGGACAGGATGATTCGTGATATTGCAGATAAAACCGGGGTAAGTACTGACACTGAGGTGCAGGCACAACTTAAAAAAGCTGAAAACCGGATTATCAGAAATATTTTTCTTAACCGGCTGGCACCTGGACTGGTAAGTGAGGAGAGTATAAAAAAACGCTATGATGAACTGGTAGCATCGATCAAAGGCAAAAAGGAATTTCGCGCCAGGCATATCCTGCTGGCGAATAAAAAGGAGGCCCGTACCATTCAAAAAGCACTGAAGAAACGACCATTCGATGAACTGGCAAAACTCTTTTCCCTGGATGAAAAAACCGGCTATCGTGGTGGTGATATCGGTTATGTTTTACCCGGTGTCCTGAACCCGGAGTTTGAGAAGCAGGTTTTGAAACTGAAGAAAGGCCGTGTTTCAAAACCTTTTAAAACCAGCCTCGGCTGGCATATTGCCAAACTCGAAGATATCCGTCCTGCCAAAGCCATGCCCTATGAACAGGCAAAGGTGATTTTACGCCGCCAGCTTGAACAGCAGGCAGTAAGGCAATATCTGAGTCAGCTAATTGCAAATGCCAAAATCGAAAATTTTGTTCAGCTAAAAACTGTTTCGCGGTAGGTTGGCTCAAGCATAGCAGAGCCGACAAAATGATTCACCGCAAAGGCGCGAAGGCGCAAAGTTATTTGCATGTCTATCAGAATTTATTCTGTGAGCATGACCAACAATAAAACACCCTCCCCTTGAAG
>JALUTJ010000184.1 GCA_027057985.1 Chromatiales bacterium | reverse complement strand
ACACATTGACATCAAATAAATAACGCATCAACATAACGTATTCGATATATTATAAATTACTTAAGTAAGATGCCATGACACATCCATCACCCCTTAAACGCCTGCTGGCCTCGCTTTATGATGCCTTTCTGGTGCTGGCGGTTACTTTTATCGCCACCGCCATCACCCTGCCCATTACCCGGGGCGAAGTCAGTCCTGAGCACCGTCTGTATATGACACTGTATTTATTAACGGTTATCTACCTGTTTTACGGCTGGTTCTGGACCCATGGCGGGCAGACCCTGGGCATGCGGGTATGGAAACAGAAAGTGGTTAGCCGTGAAGGCAATGCGCTGAACTGGCAACAGGCTTTTGTACGTTATCTTACCGCAGTGCCGGCCTGGACTGTTTTTCTTGTCGGCCTGCTTGACTGGATGCTCGGTGACAGGATTCACCTGCCCTCGATACTGGCAACTGTACCGGGCTGGCTTTTAACCATTGCCGGTTTTTTGTGGTTACTGTATGACAACACTAGTAATAACTGGCGCGACCGACTCAGTGGTACCCAGGTTATACTGGTTGATAAAATTTAACGGATTTTTCTATAACGCCAAAGGGTAAAGCTAATAACAACCAGGGTCGGTAGCAAGGCACTGATAGCGGGAGGGATGCCATAGATCAGCCCCATTTGTCCACTGAGACGGTTTAGCATATAGAAGGTAATACCCAGCAGGAAACCAAGCATTACCTGCTTACCAATCGATACCTGGCGTACCGAACCAAAGACGAAAGGTATAGCCAGCAATACCATGGTAAACATGGTCAGTGGCAGGTACAGCTTGGTCCAGTATATCAGCTCATAGTAGTCATAATTCAGTTCATTGTTTTTCAGGTAACGAATATAACCTTTCAGCCTCCAGATCGATAATAACTCGGGTGGCAGAGCAACAATTTTCACCATATCGAGATCAAGCAGGGTTTTCCATGGCATGGCCTCTTTTTCCTCTATCCTGATATTGCCCGTGCTGTAAATTGTTTCTTTTACTTTATGCAGGTACCATTGCTTGCCATCATAAGTTGCCTTACGTGCCTCAATCAGTCTTTTCAACTGCTCCTGTTCGAATTCATAAAGTGTAATCCCCACCAGGCGACCATTATTCTCAACCCGGTTAACATTGATATAGACGTTGCCATCGCGAGCCCAGAGCCCATACGCCGTATTCAGATTAATATGTTGCTGCAGTGCCTTAACCCGTAGTTCCCCGGCATACTGGTATAAAGGCGGGGCTATCCCCTCTCCAATCACCATGGCAAGAAAAATCAGTAGCAGCGCAGTTTTCATTACCGAGAACACGATACGAAGCAGGGAAACACCCGCCATACGAATAACTACCAGCTCATTATGATTGGCAAGCCAGCCAAGACCGAGCATAGTGCCAAGCAATAATGAAAGAGGAAACATCTCGTAGATATGCTGAGGAACCAGCAACAGGGAATACTGAATCGCTGTCCACACGGTATAGTCGGCTCGTCCAATCTTCCCGGTTTCTCCGACAAAAGCAAACAGTTCATACAGGGCGATAAAAATAAGCAGGACAATAAAGACACCTGAAATTATGGACTGGCCAATATAACGGTCAAGAATATTATTCATGAATCATCCTTTTTCCGTAGCAGGTAACGGAAACCGGTTTGCTGTGCCAGTAAAAACAGAAGTAACAAAAACATCAACCCATGTGCCCACCACAGTCCCAGTATCGGTGGCATCTTACCACTGCTGATCCATGAAAAGCCCATGCTGTTAAGGTTGGTAAAGACTACATAGATCACCAGTCCAATCCCGAGCCGCAGATAACGCCCCTGTCGTGGTGTTGTCTGGCTAAGAGGAACTGCCATGGCCGCCAGTAACAGTGTCAGAAACACTGGTGCCAGGCGGGAATGAAATTCTGCCTTGTAAAGGCGAGAAGAACTTTTCAATAATTGAGCGGTTGGCACCGCGGTGTATTTGCGATTAAACGAAGCCGACTGTTGTTTCTTTAATCGCACCCCATGCTGTTGAAAATGAATAATCGCTTCGTCCAGTTTTCCTCTTGTACGCTGGTAGCGAACGCCGTCTTCCAGTAATAAAAACCGATCTCCGTTCGGGGTTACCTGGTAGCGGCCACTATTAGCGCGAATAATCATCTCACTGTTATTTTTAAGCCGCTGCTGCATAAAGACACCCTGCATACGGGTACGCTCCGGATTTATGCTTTCTATATAGATAACACCGCCACCGAGTGCAACTTCACGAAAGCGCCCTTCCTGCATACCTTTCAGGCCTGCGCTATTGGCCGCCCGATCGAGAATACTCATCTGCAGAGCATTACTCCAGGGAATGACCTGCAGGGAAAGGATGCCTATCGCCAGGGCCGGGATAATCGCAAAGAGCATAATGATTTTCAGTATATAAGCCGGACTAATACCACTGGCCAGCATGGCATACATTTCACTATTCTGATAAAAGCGACTCAGCGTAATCAGCACCGAGAGAAATATCGACAACGGCAAGACGATTACCAGCAAATTCAGACTCGATAATCCTATTACCACCATTACCGAGTCCGCCCCCATACGCCCGGCCGTAACTTCATTGAAAATCGTCACCAGCGAACCACTCTGGGCAACCAGCATCAACACCAGCACTACGCCGAGAAAGGTCTGGGTAACATTCTTCAGTATGTAACGGGCAATTATCATTGTGGCTCGTGCTTATTACCGGGTTTGGGTGCTGAAACAGCGCTCTATTTCGAGTATGCTAATACTATTATTTTTCTTTCTAGCTTACAGGAATCGCGCATGGAAATCAGTGTAAAAAATATCAATCTCGAAACCGTCAAAACGCCCTGCATCGTGGCTGGTATTTATGATAAACGCAAACTCTCCGGGTCTGCAAAACAACTCGATATGCACTCGGCCGGTTATATTTCAAAAATGCTGAAGCGCGGCGATATCAGCGGTGCGGTGGGTGATACGCTGATGCTGCATGATGTGCCAGGGCTACAGGCAGAACGGGTACTACTGGTGGGCTGTGGCAAGGCCAGTGATCTGAGCAACCTGCGCTACCGCGAGATTATCAGCAGCAGTGCCAGCGCCCTGGACAGGGCAAAAATCAAAAAAGCCGTGATTTCTCTCGCCGATCTGGACAGCAAGCCCCTTTCCCCGGCGCAGCAAATTCGCCTCGCTACCGAAGCTCTACTGCAGAACAGCTACCGCTTCTCGATGATGGCAAAGGATAATCCGGCTGTTCTGGACAGAATCAGCCTGCATTTTGCCGACAAGCGTGCCGCTGCGGTGAAAAAGGCAAAACTCGCGCTGCAGATTGGTAAGGCGATTGGTGAAGGCCGCAATACCGCGCGTGAACTGGGCAACCTGCCCGGCAATATCTGCACCCCGACCTACCTGGCAAAACAGGCCAGCAACTTCGGCAAGCAATACAGCAAACTCAAAACGACTGTTTTAAACCAGAAAGACATGGAAAAACTCAAGATGGGCGCCCTGCTTTCGGTGAGCAAGGGCAGTCGCACGCCACCAAAACTCATTGTTATGGAATACAACGGTGGTAAAAAAGGGGATCGTCCCTACGTACTGGTTGGTAAAGGGGTAACTTTCGATTCTGGTGGTATTTCCCTCAAGCCCGGGGCGGCTATGGATGAAATGAAGTTCGATATGTGCGGCGCTGCCAGCGTCATCGGCACCATGGTCAGCATCAATGAACTGAAACTGCCGATCAATGTTGTAGCTATCGTCCCCTCCGTGGAAAACATGCCCGATGGTGCGGCCAGCAAGCCGGGGGACATTGTCACTTCCATGTCTGGCCAGACTATTGAAATCCTCAATACCGATGCCGAAGGCCGCCTGATTCTCTGTGATGCCCTCAGCTACAGTGAGAAGTTTAAACCCAAAGCCGTGATCGATGTCGCTACCCTCACCGGTGCCTGCGTAATCGCCCTCGGCGCACATCCGGCTGGCCTCTTGAGTAACCAGCAAAAACTGGCAGATCAGATTCTTGATGCCGGTAATGAAAGTGGCGACCGTGCCTGGCAACTGCCGCTGTGGGATGATTACCAGGATCAGCTAAAAAGCAATTTTGCTGATATGGCCAATATCGGCGGGCGTGAAGCCGGTACCATTACTGCGGCCTGCTTCCTCTCTCGCTTTACCAAAAAGTTGCACTGGGCACACCTGGATATTGCCGGTGTCGCCTGGCATGGCGGCAAGCAGAAAGGCGCAAGTGGACGCCCGGTGCCCCTGCTAACCCAGTATTTAATGGATCGCTGTGGTAAACACTACAGCCTTTAAAGCGGGATAGAAAATGACCCGGGTGAATTTTTACGTGCTGGAAAATGATGACGCAGCAGGCTATGCCGAGTTTGTCTGCCGCCTCTCGGAAAAAGTCTGTTCCCGTAGTGACGGCATCTGTATCCACAGTGCAGATGAATCCCAGGCCCGGCAACTGGACGAGCTATTATGGAGTTTCCGCGAGCAAAGCTTTATTCCGCACCAGCTCGAAAATGAGGGTATCGATGCGCAAACAATTCTGATCCAGCATGATGCCAGCCATGAAATCCCGGCCTCGCATCATAAAGTACTGATCAACCTCAACCCGGAAATTCCTTCCTTTTTTAGCCAGTTTGAGCGAGTAGTGGAAATCATTAGCGGGGACGAACATGAGCGGGAAAAAGGACGTGAGCGCTACCGCTTTTACCGCGATCGTGGCTATCCCCTTGAGACTCACAAGGTCTCGCTATAAGATGTCAGTATGACGGATGAAAATAACAGGGATCTTTCTTCTTCCCAGGACTCGCTGGTCGATGCGCTTGAGTCGATAAAAAACCTGCTGGAAAAAAGTGACTCCAAGCTGGCCGCAGCGCGGGAAAGCATTGCTATTGCCAGCGACCAGACCGCCAGGGGCACGCGCGACATGACCGAAGGTGAGCAGTTTGAAATCCCGGTTCTCGATGAAGTCGTCATACCACCGGAGGCCGGGGCCGCGACCGAAGAAGTATCACGTATCTCCGATGAAATTTCCGAAAAAATCGATGAGACCCTGGCCGCGGTCAGTGAAGCGATCCCGGTCCTCAACGAGGAAACACCAGGCCTGGAGCCGCAGGTGCTGCTCGACTATATCGATACCCTGCAGAAAAAACTGGAAAAATCCCTGCGTGACTCGCTGATGAAAAGCATCGTCACCATTGAAGCCGGATTGAAAAAGACCCTGACCGAAGAAGTGGATAAAATACGCGAGCAAATCAAAAAAGATTTTGAGTAGGTTTTGCGCTTGAATATGATTGTCGGCTCCGCTACGCCTGAGCCGATCTTGATATGGAAATTTATCCGCGCCATTC
>JALUTJ010000183.1 GCA_027057985.1 Chromatiales bacterium | reverse complement strand
GGGAGAGGATGGGTTGAAAATAGATCACCCCACCCAACCCCCCTTGTAAGGGGAGGAAATTTAACTGGGAGCCTGGGGGCTGTTTTCCCTCTCCCTCAGGGAGAGGGGTAGGGTGAGGGGATAAAACACAGGAATGTAAAATGTCGCTAAAGGAACTGGCAAAAAATTTACGTAAAAATTCGACAGATGCTGAACGAAAACTCTGGCAATTTTTACGAAACCGGCAACTGCAGGGTTATAAATTTAGAAGACAGGTTGTGATAGAACCTTACATTGTTGATTTTGTGAGTTTTGAAAAGAAATTGATTATTGAACTGGATGGAAGTCAGCATTTATCACAGAAACACGAAGACAAGATCAGAGAAGGCTACTTGAGAAAAAAAGGATACTGTGTCTTACGTTTCTGGAACGATGATGTTTTATCGGATACTGAAAGAGTATTACAACATATTAATAACTTTATAGAAGAAAACAAAAACTAGAGAATCGTATGTATAAAATTTTAACTTTGAATAATATCTCTGTCGCCGGGCTGGAAAAGTTACCACGTGATAGCTACGAGGTCGCTTCAGAAATTCAGCATCCCGATGCGATCCTGTTACGTTCTTTTAAAATGCATGATATGGCTATTCCAGACAGTCTTAAGGCGGTGGGTCGTGCCGGTGCCGGTGTCAACAATATCCCGGTCGATAAGATGTCTGAAAAGGGTGTAGTGGTTTTCAATGCACCCGGCGCCAATGCCAACGCGGTAAAAGAGCTGGTGATTGCCGGTATGTTAATGGGTTGTCGTAATCTCGGACCGGCCTGGGACTTTGCTCGTAACCTGGAAGGCTCGGATGAAGAAATCAGCAAGGCCGTTGAAGCTGGTAAAAAGAACTTTGGTGGCTTTGAGTTGCCGGGTCGTACCCTTGGTGTGGTTGGCCTTGGCGCGATTGGTCGCTATGTTGCCAATGCCGCGATTGATCTTGGTATGAATGTCATCGGTTTCGATCCGGGTATAACTGTTGAAGGTGCCTGGCAGTTATCTTCCGAGGTTGAAAAAGCAGGCAGCATTGACGAGATGATTGGCAAGGTTGATTTTATTACCTTCCATGTGCCGCTGGTTGAAGCAACGACAAACATGATCAATGCAGAACGCCTGAAGTTGATGAAAGACAACGTTGTTATTCTTAACTTTGCTCGTAACGGTATTGTTGATGATGAAGCCGTTTCTGCTGCTATTAAGGATGGTAAGGTTTACGCTTATGTCTGCGACTTTCCGAGTAACCTGCTGAAGAATCATGAACGTGTGATTACCCTGCCACATCTGGGCGCATCGACTGTTGAAGCAGAAGATAACTGTGCCATGATGGTAGCGCAGCAGGTTAAGGATTATCTCGAGAACGGTAATATTAAAAACTCTGTCAATTTCCCCGAGGTTAAACTACCACGCAGTCCGGGTGGTCATCGCGTGACGATCGTCAACAGCAATGTGCCGGACATGATTGGCCAGATTTCATCGAAACTGGCAACCCGTGGCAAGAATATTATTGATATGATCAATAAGTCACGTGGTGATGTTGCTTATACCGTTATCGATATCGACAAGGAACCAAGTGACGATTTGATTACTGAATTAAAAGAAATTGATGGTGTGCTGAGCGTTCGGGCAATTTAAAAACTATGTCAGATAAACTTCTACAACTGCGTGACAGGATTGATGCGCTGGATGAACAGATCCAGGAACTGATTACCGCGCGGGCAAAGGTTGCCGAAGAGGTCGCCATTGCCAAGCAGGAAGCTGGTAATAATATTTTTTACCGGGCTGAACGTGAAGCACAGGTACTGCGCAAGGTAATGGAACGTAACAAGGGGCCGTTATCCAACGAGGAAATGGCGCGCCTGTTCCGCGAGATCATGTCAGCCTGTCTTGCACTTGAACGCGTGATGAAGATTGCCTTTCTCGGTCCCGAGGGAACCTTTACCCAGGCCGCTGCATTGAAACACTTTGGACACTCAGTGCAGACCCTGCCAATGCCAACTATCGGAGATGTTTTCCGTGAAGTCGAGTCCGGTATGTCGTCTTATGGCGTCGTACCGGTTGAGAATTCAACTGAAGGTGTTATCAATCACACCCTGGATGAATTTATGCGTTCTTCATTGCATATATGCGGTGAAGTTGAGTTACGTATTCATCATCATCTGCTGGGTAAGGTTGAAAATCTCGATGCTGTAACAAAGGTTTATTCACATCGGCAATCACTTGCGCAGTGTCGTAAATGGCTCGATACCAACCTGGCGAATGTTGAACAGATTGATGTCAGCAGTAATGCCGAGGCTGCCCGACTTGCAGCAGAAGAAGATGGCGCCGCTGCGATTGCTGGAGAGGCAGCTTCTGAAATTTATGGTCTGGATATTATTGCCGCAAATATAGAAGATGAACCGGATAATACGACCCGCTTCCTGGTTATCGGTGAACGAATGGTGCCGGCCAGTGGTGTTGATAAAACCTCGATGCTGGTTTCAACCAGTAACCGTTCCGGCGCCCTGCATGAAATGCTGGCACCACTGGCGAAGAACAATATTTCCATGACGCGCATCGAGTCTCGTCCTTCGCGGGTAGGAATGTGGAATTACGTCTTCTTTATTGATATCGAGGGACACGTCGATGATGGGAATGTAGCCCAGGCGATAAAAGAACTGGAACAGGCTGCCAGTGTGGTCAAGGTGCTGGGCTCTTATCCTAAAGCTGTGCTTTGAGTATCGCACGAATAATGAGAATCCCGATTATTGCGTTTTTGACTTATTCCCGGGTTTCTCATTATCCCTGTGAAGCGCAAAGTTAATTTTTCAAATTTAATAACTTGAGACTGTTTAATGTCAGACTGTGATTTATTTTCGCTTGCCACTACCGGGGTGCAGGCGCTTTCGCCTTACCAGCCGGGCAAGCCAATCGAAGAGCTTGAGCGTGAGTATGGCGTGACGGATATTATCAAGCTTGCCTCGAATGAAAATCCACTGGGCCCGGGTGATAAAGTCATTGCTGCTTTAAAAGAAGAGTTGCCTGAACTCGCTCGTTATCCCGATGGAAACGGTTTTGCCCTGAAACAGGCGCTAGCTCATAAGCATGCTATCAAGGCAGAACAGATTACGCTGGGAAATGGATCTAACGATATTCTTGAAATTCTTACCCGTGCATTTGTTAGCCCCGAACATGAAATAATCTTTTCGCAACATGCCTTCGCTGTATATCCCATCGTTACCCAGGCGGTGGGTGCAAAAGCCGTCGTGGTGCCGGCCGTTGATTACGGGCACGATCTCGAAGGTATGCAGCAGGCTATTACCGATAAAACCCGGCTTATTTTTATTGCCAACCCGAATAATCCTACCGGCACCTGGCTGGCAAAAGATGCGTTACAGCATTTTATCGAGCAAGTCCCTTCTCATGTGCTGGTAGTTGTGGATGAGGCCTATTTTGAATTTGCCAGCGAAGCTGAAGCAACCTATCCTGATAGCAGTCAATGGGTAGACACTTATCCTAACCTGGTTGTTAGCCGAACCTTTTCCAAGGCTTATGGGCTTGCCGGTTTACGCGTGGGCTATTCGATTTCCCATCCGCATATTGCCGATATTCTTAACCGGGTACGACAACCCTTTAATGTTAATAGCCTGGCATTAAAGGCAGCCGAGGTTGCGCTGGCGGATACGCAACACCTGCAGAGCGGGATTCAGCTCAATGCAAAAGGGATGCAACAGCTTGTTGCTGCCTTTACCGCCATGGAGCTGGACTACATTCCCTCTGTTGGCAACTTTATCTGCGTAAATGTGGGTGATAAGGCGATGCAGGTTTATGACGACCTGTTATACCAGGGGGTAATTGTGCGCCCGGTGGCCAATTATGAAATGCCCGAGTATCTGCGGGTGACTATTGGTACGGCGGATGAAAACACCCGCTTTATCGAAGCGCTGAAAAAAGTTTTAAACAAATGAGTAAAGCATTAATCAATAAACTTTGTATCGTTGGTGTAGGCCTGATAGGGGGTTCACTGGCGCGTGCACTGAAGAAGGCGGGTGCCGTCAATACCGTTGTCGGTGCCGGGCGTGATGAAACGCATCTTGAAAAAGCACGTACCCTGGGTGTTATCGATGAGTGGCAAACCGATATTGGCGAGGCGGTACAGGGCTGCGACATGGTGGTACTGGCGGTACCACTGGGTGCCATGCAGCAGGTCTTTGCACAGATTGCACCGCATATTGCAGATGATATGATCATTACCGATGTTGGCAGTGCCAAGGCCAGCGTGGTTGAGGCTGCCCGGGCAGTTTTTGGCAGTCTGCCGGCAACACTGGTGCCGGGACACCCGATAGCCGGCACGGAAAAAAGTGGCGTCGAAGCCTCTTTTGCCGAGCTGTTTCAAAACCGGCGCATCATTATTACGCCGCTTGAAACAAGTGAACAATCTGCGGTGCAGAAAGTAGAATACATGTGGCAAGCCTGTGGTGCCGAGGTGGTACACACCAGCATCGAACATCATGATGAAGTACTGGCCGCGACCAGTCATCTTCCGCACATGCTGGCCTATGCGCTGGTGGATACCCTGGCTCGTATGGATGCCAGAACTGAAATTTTTTCCTATGCCGCTGGTGGCTTCCGCGACTTTACTCGTATCGCTTCGAGCGATCCGGATATGTGGCATGATATCTGCCTTGCTAATCGTGATGCATTATTAAAAATGTTGCACCGTTTTACGGCGGACCTGCAACAATTGAGCAAGGCGATTGAAAATAATGATAGTGACTATTTAAAAGAAACATTTGCCCGTGCAAAAAAAGCACGGGATGAGTTTTGCGATGGTTAATAAATCATTTTAGCAAATACAAAGGTTTTATAATTAGACGATAAATTAAAAAACGCAGTGTGCCTTCGTGTTCTCTGCGCTGAATATAAAGCAGGAAGTATTAAATTGAAATTTGAAGTAAAAGCAGGCGGAAAACTCAATGGTTCACTCCGCGTTCCGGGTGACAAGTCGATCTCGCATCGCAGTATTATGCTCGGTTCTATTGCTGAAGGTGTCACCGAGGTCAGTGGTTTTCTCGAAGGTGAGGATAGTCTGGCAACCCTGAATGCTTTTCGTGCCATGGGCGTTGAGATTGAAGGGCCGGAGCAGGGTAATGTCACCATTCATGGTGCAGGTCTGCATGGCCTGAAAAAGCCGCAAGGTGATCTTTATGTTGGTAATTCCGGTACCTCGATACGCCTGCTGGCAGGTTTGCTCTCGGCACAGGATTTTGATGTGACCTTAAGTGGTGATGCTTCGTTAAGCAAGCGCCCAATGCGCCGGGTGACGGTGCCTCTGGCACAGATGAATGCAGTGGTTGAAACCAATGAT
>JALUTJ010000182.1 GCA_027057985.1 Chromatiales bacterium | reverse complement strand
TACCGTGAAAGAACTTTTTAAAGCGCTCACCATCGCAGGCACTGACCTGGTCGAAGCTGCTGATATTCTTTTCATCACTGAAGAAGAAACCGAACATGGCACCGGCCTGATTGGTGGTAAAGGGAATACCGGCCCGATCAGCGACCTGTTGCATGCCTTCAACCAGCCCGGTGGTTTTCTCTACCAGTTGTGGGAAAAAGTCAGGCTTTGAAATCAGTTCCAATGTCGTTAGTCCAGCAGCCATGGCGACCGGGTTACCGGAAAGAGTGCCGGCCTGATACACCGGGCCAAGTGGCGCAATGCATTCCATGATTTCTTGTTTGCCACCAAAGGCACCAACCGGCATGCCGCCACCGATAACCTTACCCAGTGTTGTCAGATCAGGGGTAATACCATAATGGCCCTGTGCGCCACCGAGTGAAACCCGGAAGCCGGTCATGACTTCATCCAGAATCAGCACACTACCATATTCATCACAGACTTCGCGCAGGCCTTCAAGGAAGCCCGGCAGCGGTGGTACACAGTTCATATTACCGGCAACCGGTTCAACGATAATACAGGCGATTTGATCGCCGACCTGTTTAAAGGTTTCACGCACCTGCTCAATATTGTTATAACTTAAGGTGATGGTGTGTTCGGCCAGGGATGCAGGCACACCCGGTGATGTGGGTACACCCAGGGTCAGTGCACCGGAACCGGCCTTGACCAGTAATGAATCGGAGTGGCCATGGTAGCAGCCCTCGAACTTGACGATCTTGTCTCGGCCAGTAAAACCCCGTGCCAGGCGTAATGCACTCATGGTGGCTTCGGTACCGGAGCTGACCATGCGTACCATGTCGATAGAAGGGATCAGTTCACATACCCGGTCTGCCATTTCGGTTTCCAGCTCGGTAGGTGCACCAAAACTGAGGCCGTTCTGCATGGTGCTGGCGACACTGTCGAGCACCTTGTCATGGGCATGGCCAACAATCATCGGACCCCATGAAGCAACATAGTCGATATATTGCCTGTCGTCGGCATCATAGACATAGGCACCTTTGGCGCGCTTGAAAAAGACCGGGTCTCCGCCCACACCCTTAAAGGCACGTACCGGGGAATTCACGCCACCGGGAATGTGTTTTTGCGCAGCTAAAAAGAGTTCATGTGAACGGGACATAGTCAGGATTCCTTTATCGGTTGGTTAGCCAGTAAAAGGCGGTATTATAAATCAGAGCTATCATCGAATGCAGAAAATTCACGGAAAATTTTTACCAGCGTCTCGGTGCGGGCGAGTACATCGTCTGCGGCAAAAAGGCCATGGATTACGGCCAGCATATCGACACCATATTGAGCCAGCTCTGCTGCATTTTCCTGCTGGATACCACCAATCGCAACAACAGGAATCGTCAGTGCCTGTTTTGCCTTCTCAAGAATCGCTGTTTCGGCGGCTGGAGCCTGTGGTTTGGTATGGGAAGGAAAAAAGCGGCCAAAGGCGACGTAGCTGGCACCCTGTTGCTCTGCCTGCTGTGCCAGATGCAGATCAGCATGACAGGTGATACCGATAATACTGTCGTCACCAAGCTGCGCCCGGGCCTGTTCTATGCGGGCATCCTGCTGGCCAAGATGAACGCCGTCAGCCCCGGCCTCGTGCGCCAGTGTAATATTATCATTGACGAGGAAAGTAACCCCCTGCATCCGGCACAGCTCAGCCAGTTGTCGAGCCTGCTGTAACTGCATCTCATAGGGTGCCTTTTTGTTGCGGTATTGCAGTACCGATATCCCACCCTGGATTGCCTCATGGGCTTTTTGCAGTAGTCTATCGCCCATCAAGTCGGGATCGGTGATGGCATAAATGCCCTGTAATGGTCTTTTAGTCATAGCGGGAAATGGTTGCCATGGCTGGGGGTATCAGTCCAGTTCATCCGCGTGTTGCCAGAAAAAACGGTTGGGGATCAGCTGACCTTTTTCACTAATGCGAAAAGCCGCTTCCAGGCTATGCCAGCTATATTCCTGGGCCTCGTTCACGGCATTGAAGACATCCAGCCCCCGTGCCAGCAGGGCAGCACTGGCCGAGGCCAGGGTGCAGCCGGAACCGTGGAATTCACCGGGCAGGCGATTCCAGCTAAAGGTTTCAATATGACGATGCTGATCGAACAGCATGTTTTCGATATGAGGGCCGTCTTCATGGCCGCCACTAATCAGCACGCTATCACAACCGGCCTGCATCAGTTTCAGCCCGGCTTCAGTCAGGGAATTTTCCCTGCTAAGGCGGCGCGCTTCGAGGCTATTGGGCGTGAGCAGGGTAACCTTTGGCAGCAGGATTTCACGAATGGTCGAGAGCATATTTTCGTCGCAGACCTCCTTGCCGCCACCGGCAGTCAGCACCGGATCATAAACCACGGGTAAATGGGGCAGTTGTTCGAGTCGATCGACGATAATCTGGATAATTTCACTTGATGCGGTCATACCAATTTTAATCGCATTGATGCGGACATCCTCGAGTAATACATCGAGCTGGCGGGCAAAGAAATCAGCCGAAACAGGCTGCAAGTCACTGATATTAATGGTGTTTTGGGCCGTGAGAGTGGTAATCACGGACACCGCGTGGGCACCCATGCTGGCAATACTTTCAATATCAGCCTGTACACCGGCACCACCTGTGGGGTCATAGCCGGACAAACAGAGCACAACGGGTTGAGGAGGTAACATATTGCAAACTTTATCGTTCTGGAATGGTGACCCATTATAATCTATTGTAGACTTAAAGTAGAACTAAACTTGCTGAAGGGCTCCCTCACTTGAGCGTTACCAGGAACCAGAAAGATTTGCTGCAACAGGTTAAAAATCTGCAAGAGGAGGTTGCCTCGCTGCAGAGTAAAAACAGTGATCTTGAAGAGCAGCTCAAGGCCTATTCTTTTATTAATACCAGCCAGATTTCGCTTATCAATAAACTGATGGAACGGGTTCCTTTTGGTGTCATGATGATTAATGACAGGCAGGAGGTGATTCATGCCAATCCGGCTGCAGCAAAAATATTCAATACCACCACGCAACAGATGGAAAGGCAGCACTGTAACCAGTATTTCCAATGTTATGATGCAAAAAATAGCTGCCCGGTTCTAAGTGAAGACAGAGAATTTAATTTAAGATCTATCCCCTGCGCCAATGAAGATAAACATATTTTACACAGTGCCTTTGTCAGTGATGAAGGCAGTGAGCGGGTTGTTATGGAAACCTTTATCGACGTCACGGAGATTAAGAAAGCAGAAGAAGAACTGATACGCATCAATAAAACCAAGGATGAATTTCTGGGGATGATCAGCCATGAGCTCCGTACACCACTGAATGTGATACAGGGGTATGGTTCGTTGTTACAGGAAGAGCTGCAGCGCTATAAAAGCAAAGATAAGGATTTTTACCTTGAAAAGATAATGTACTCCGGTGAACAGTTGCATGAGATTGTCAATAACCTGCTGGAGCTGTCAGACCTTACTGCGGGCAAGATACAGGCAGATTTTATTCCGATTGACCTGGAGATGATTATTTCACAGTTACAGTATCGGCTGGAAAAAGAATTTACCGAGCATGGTAACACCCTGCATTTTGATTACGAGGCAATTGAACCTTTTGAGCAGGACCTGGCTCTGCTGATGAAGGCATTATATGAACTTTTAAATAATGCCAACAAGTTTACCGAAAATGGCACGGTAACCATGTCGGTTAAACTGGAACAGAAAGACGGTGCCGACTGGTTGAATTTTACCGTGGAAGATACCGGCTGTGGTATGACGGCGCAAACAGTTGAACAGATATTTGAAGCCTTCCATCAGGCCGATTCATCGCTGTCAAGAACCTACGAAGGTCTGGGACTGGGGCTGAGCCGGGTAGAAAAAATTGTTCATATCATCAATGGACATATTGAAGTAGAAAGCGAGCTGGGTGTTGGCAGTCGTTTTTCTGTTATGCTGCCTTATGAGCGGGTGCAGCAGCCACTTGCTAGTGGTGAGATTTAGTCTTACGGTGTGTTCTCGCTTTTATCTTTCGCATTGCCCATAACCACAAACCACTCAGGGCAAGAAAGATCATTAAAAGCGCAACAAAGTCCATCAGGTAAAAGGTGTTCTGTCCCAGCAGGCGACCACTGTGCAGATCAAGAATAACACGTTCCAGGGTGAGTCCCTGGCCACGGTACTGCAGCAGTAATTGCTGGTAGAGTTTTTCAGGCAGTTTCTTTTCAAGCGACCATGTAGCAGTGTTCTGTTGCACTGCCTGCCAAGATTGCAGTTGTTCATCGGTTACATATAGACCATTAACGGTTTTGATTAGTGGTTTGTTATCTATGCTGATACCAATGGCGGTAATGGTCGCTGGCGTATTAATTTTTTCGATAAGCTGCGCATCAGGGGTATAGGCGAGAACGGCCTGCTGTTGTGCAATCAGCAGCATCCCCTGGTAATAAATCGCGCCGTAAATTTTCGGACTTTGATGGCTGACAAGTTTATTATCGAGGTAGAGTTGTTCATTCCAGCGGCTGATCCAGTGTGTAGTTGCAGCATAACTGGAAATTTCTTCCGGAGCCGAGATGCCATAATAATCAAGTAACCAGTCAGACTGGATATATTTTTTATCCAGTTTAAAGTCACTGGTATGATTGAGCATAATGCCGGTAACAGCTAGCAGGATAACGAATACAGCCAGGGTGACACCCACATAGCGGTGCCACTGGTACATCGAGCGAAGTTTGATATGTTTTTTATGCCGCGTCATTTAGCTGTCACCTGTTGAGATAAAAACAGCGCCAGCCGGGCCAGCTTGGTCAGTGCGCGTACCGACAGGGTGGCACCGGAAATGCCATCGATGTGCCTGTCCAGCTGGGTATCCTTTTGCAGGCTTGCCTGTGAAAATTGCCGGGTAAAAAAGGCTTCACGTACTTCATCGCCGCGACTCTCACGAAAAACCAGCACCCGTATTGTTTCAATCTTTCCATTATTCACCACGATACCAACGGTAATGGGTTTTTCCTTGCCGATTTCATTCAGAATCCAGGCAATACGCTGGCCTTTTTGCCAGTAGCGAAGGCGTAATGAGGAAGGAGGGTGCTGTAACAGTGTGGTGACTTTTTCTTTCAGTTCACCGGTCATCCAGATAAACCTGGCTTCAGGAACAGCGGATGAAAATATTTCGGCAAGAAAGGCTTCGGGTTCCTGGTAGGTACCACGCGCATACACCCCCGGGATCGAGAGTGTAAAAAATAAAAAGATCAGTAATAGCCGTTTTTTCATCATATTTTATAAAACAAAAGAACCGGGCAGTATTGCTGCCCGGTCCTGTTCATTTTACCCGTTATGGTTTGTTAGAACATATAGCCAATGCCAAGATTTATACCATTATAAG
>JALUTJ010000181.1 GCA_027057985.1 Chromatiales bacterium | reverse complement strand
AGTTGCAGCAGGTCATTAAGGTACTGTTGCCCGGTTTCGGTTGGGCGAATATGACGGGTATCCCATTCAATCCAGCCTTTTTCTTCTGCCTGTTGCAGGGCGGTGCTAATCTGGTTGATAACCAGCCCGGTATGTTGTGTAAACAGGCCGGTTTCGAAACCCTGTTTCAGTCGCAGCGTATTCATCATAAATTCAAAGGTAGCATCTTTTGTACTGAGTTGTTTTTCATCTGAAACCCGTTTTTCGCTATAGGCCTTTTCAAGGTAGTCACGTGGTTGGCGTCGTTTTGATCGCCGCGTGATCTGCTGTTGTGCGGCATCTGAGATTTTTCCATGCGCCCCGGCACCAATCCCAAGGTAGTCACCAAACTGCCAGTAATTAAGATTGTGCTGGCACTGGTGTCCCACCCGGGCATAGGCCGAAATTTCGTAGTGCTGGTAATTCGCCTTAGCGAGTTGTTGCTGGCAGGCCAGCTGCATTTCCCAGAGCTGATCATCATCGGCGGTTTGCGGTGGCTGGTGATAAAACAGGGTATTGGGTTCAATGGTTAACTGGTAATGCGAGATATGCCGGGGTTCAAGTGCAATCGCAGTCTTTATATCTTCAATGGCTTCAGGGAGTGATTGTTGTGGCAGGCCATACATCAGATCGAGATTAAAACTGTTAAAGCCACTGCTATGCGCCTGTTCGGCTGCGCGGATGGCTTCGTTGCGGCCATGTATCCGGCCAAGGCGTTGCAGGCTGTCATCGTTGAAACTCTGAATACCGATAGAAAGCCGGTTCACACCTGCGGCGCGAAACTCGGCAAAGCGTCCCTGTTCCACGGTACCGGGGTTGGCTTCCATACTGATCTCGATATCGGGGCTGAAGTTAAGCCGAGCCCGCAGTGCAGATAACAGGCGCTCGATACTTTCCGGGCTAAATAAACTGGGTGTGCCGCCACCCATGAAGATACTGATAATACTGCGCCCCCAGATCAGAGGCAGTTCCTGTTCCAGATCGGCTATCAGAGCATCGATATAGGCCTTTTCTTCCAGCACATCTTTAACCGCGTGGGAATTAAAATCGCAGTATGGGCATTTTTCTATACACCAGGGAAAATGGATATAAAGAGACAGGGGTGGAAGCGTCGTAAAGTGAAACATGAGATACCAGGCCGGATAAAAAGTAGAGTATAGCAAAAACGAGCAGGGATAAAAAAAGGAGAGGACGGGGGGCCCTCTCCTGAAGGTACTCAAGGTATGTCGAATATTCCATGAGTAAAAAAGCAAGATTGCTATGACGGGTCTTATCTTCAGGCTTCAGCAAAAACAAGACCTTGATCTGGATCAAATGCGACAGGAAAAAGAGGATTTTGTGATAAAAAGATTTTTATTGCCAGAATAGCTGGATTGATAGCAAGAAAAATGAGTCGACAAATCAGCATGAGAGATTTTTACCGGCTATTTATTCGGAAAATCTCAAATAGCGTGTTGCGAATAATGTTTTGCGAGAAAAATATCCGTTGATGTTATTATTTTGTCGGCTCTGCTTCGCTTGAGCCGACCTGTACAT
>JALUTJ010000180.1 GCA_027057985.1 Chromatiales bacterium | reverse complement strand
TGCAGGTATAAATTTCGGATTTAATGCATATTTAGCAAGGAAGTTTGGTGCAGATGGGGCTGGAGCATACTTTATTGCCTTATCTGTTGCAACTCTAAGTGCGATGATTGGGCGTGCAGGATTGGATAACGCACTACTCCGCTATGTAGCTTCTGGAGCATCTGTCGGTGACTGGTCTTTGGTTAGAGCTGTTTACAAAAAAGGATTTTTAACAGCAATAACTTTATCGATATTTGTTACAATTTGTATTTATCTCTCAGCGCCATGGGTAGCCACTGCTTTATTTAAAAAGGAAAGTGTTGGATTATTCATTAAGTATATTGCATTCTCTATATTGCCTGTTGTTTTACTGACATTATATGGAGAAGTACTTAAGGGGTTGAAAAAGATATTTTTATCCCAAGTTGTACAAGGAGTCGGATTTCAAATATTATGTTTCACCGGGCTTTATGTTGGTAGCCTATATAGTGATGACGGCATTGTGGCTATATATAGTTATATTTTTTCGGCCTGTGTGATGGCAGTGATAGGGGCTTTGTTTTGGTATCAAAATATACCTCGTTTAAATGCATCGAATATCAGCTTTGAGTATAGACGATTAATGTCAAGTGCTTTGCCTCTTTTTTTGGTCTCTGCTCTTAGTCTTTCGTATAATTGGATTAATACTTTTTTCCTGGGCATATGGGGAACGAAATCAGATGTAGGTGTTTTTAGTATAGCTTTCCGTACCTCTATGCTAATTAGTTTTATTTTGGTAGCTGTAAATACAATTTCTGCTCCTAAATTTGCTGAAATATATAAGTCTGGGGATATCGATCTGCTGGCGAATACTGCGAGAAAGACTTTACGATTGATGTTTTTCATTTCAACTCCAATATTTTTGTTTTTTCTTGTTTTTGCTACTGAAATAATGGCAGTATTTGGAGATACATTTAAAGATGGTGCAGACACTTTAATCGTCTTATCTTTTGCACAATACGTCAATGTTGTGGCAGGTTCTGTAGGTTATTTGCTTATGATGACAGGTAATGAAGTACGAGTACGAAATAGTAACTTTTATTCCGCAGTAATTTGTATAATACTGAGTATGGTTTTAGTCCCGGAGTTGAATTTTTTAGGTGCAGGCATCTCAATAAGTATTGCCTTAATACTAAGAAACGCAATAGAAATATATTTTGTACGCAAATACCTTGGGGTTGAAATCTTCATAATAAAATTTTCACATATTATAGCCTTCGGTAAAATTATTCGCAAACACATCTCTATATAAGAGTATCATCAATCAGTTTATTACTAGAATTGTCAGGAGTTTATGAGATGGGTTTTATTTTAAGAGGCGTAGTTATACCTTATTTGTTAGCAATGATGTTTTTCTTTGGCTTTGTCCAGCTACAATATTTTTTGTTTGGACAAGTTTTTATATATTCTTACCAAATTAAAATAACGGGATTTATTATATTAATAATATTGTTTTTCTTTTTTGTCCTTAATAGGAAGAAAATGGTTTTGCATAAGAGTCGCCTGTTGTTTTTTATGATGATATATATATCATACGC
>JALUTJ010000179.1 GCA_027057985.1 Chromatiales bacterium | reverse complement strand
GGCTAGTATTAATCTGGGGGGAGGATTAGTAATAATATTAATAGGAATAAAAATCAGCACCAACAAACTGTGATAACAATTAACATTTGTTAACAATCATACGAAAAAATTGTGGGTATTTGGCGGAATTTTTGTAATGGAATGGTAAAAAAAAGCTAAATAGTCAAAATACAGGTTGGTGAAAGAATAAGCAGGCCGTAAAATAGCGGGTTCATTTTTTCAGGTGTTATTTGATGTTTTATCAACAGGCTTTTGATGTCATTGTAGTGGGTGGTGGTCATGCCGGTACCGAGGCGGCGCTGGCAGCTGCGCGCATGGGAGCAAAAACCCTGCTCCTGACCCATAATATCGAAACCCTGGGACAAATGAGTTGTAACCCGGCTATTGGCGGCATTGGCAAGGGTCACCTGGTAAAAGAAATTGATGCCCTGGGTGGTGCCATGGCAAAGGCCATCGATCGCGCCGGGATCCAGTTCCGGATTCTCAATGCCAGTAAAGGCCCGGCGGTGAGGGCAACACGCGCCCAGGCCGATCGTGTGCTGTATAAGCAGGCTATTCGGGAAATTCTGGAAAATACCCCCAACCTGACCCTGTTTCAGCAGGCGGTGGATGATCTGATTGTTGAAAATGAACAGGTCACCGGCGTGGTAACACAAATGGGGCTTAAATTCCGGGCCGAGGCCGTGGTGCTGACCGTGGGGACTTTCCTCGGGGGGCTGATCCATATCGGTGAATCCAACTTTGCTGGTGGCCGTGCCGGTGATCCGCCGTCCAATGCCCTTTCACAGCGCCTGCGTGCCCTGCCATTCAATGTTGAACGCCTGAAAACTGGTACGCCACCGCGTATCGATGCCCGAACCATTGATTTTTCAGAACTGGAAGCTCAGCCGGGGGATGATCCGGTACCGGTATTTTCTTTTATGGGCAAGCCAGAAGATCATCCTCGCCAGATTAGCTGTTATATCACCTATACCAATGAAAAAACGCATGACATTATTCGCGGTGGCCTGGATCGCTCACCCATGTATAGCGGGGTGATTGAAGGTGTCGGCCCACGCTATTGCCCATCGATCGAAGACAAGGTCGTGCGTTTTGCCGATAAAATTTCGCACCAGCTCTTTATCGAGCCGGAAGGACTCAATACCCACGAGGTCTATCCAAACGGAATTTCAACCAGCCTGCCGTTTGATGTACAGCTGGCACTGGTGCGTTCGATCAAGGGTTTTGAAAATGCCTTTATTATGCGGCCGGGTTACGCGATTGAGTACGATTACTTTGATCCGCAGGACCTGCAGTCTTCACTGGAAACGAAATTTATCCACAATCTTTTCTTTGCCGGGCAGATTAATGGCACCACCGGCTATGAAGAAGCCGCCGCTCAGGGTTTGATCGCAGGGATGAATGCTGCATTGAAAGTACAGGGTAAGGATAGCTGGACCCCACGCCGGGATGAAGCTTATATCGGCGTACTGATCGACGATCTGATTACTATGGGCACCCAGGAACCGTATCGCATGTTTACCTCGCGGGCAGAATATCGCCTGATGTTACGTGAGGACA
>JALUTJ010000178.1 GCA_027057985.1 Chromatiales bacterium | reverse complement strand
CCTGGATTCCAGCTCCTGGCAACTATCATTTTACTGGCCTGCAGCCTGGCTGCCCAGGCAGAAAGCCTGCCGGGCAGTAGCGCCAATAAGCACCTTAACCTGTACCGGGAACCTGTCCAACCCCTGACCACACCCAGGGGACTTGATGTGAACAAGGTTCAGCTTGGTGAAAAACTCTTTAACGAACCGAGACTATCACGTGACAATACCCTGGCCTGTACTTCCTGCCACCCTATACAAGAAAACGGTGCCAATTCCCTGCCTGTCGGCATCGGCCGCGATGGACAAAAGCTGGAAGTGAATACCCCGACGGTTTTCAACAGCGCTCTCAATGCCCGCCAGTTCTGGGATGGTCGAGCCAGTTCATTAGAGGAACAGGTTAATTTTGTGGTAATAAATCCCAAAGAGTTTGCCAGCAGCTGGGAAGAAATCAGCCAAAAGTTAAAACACGATAAAGATTATGTTGACGAATTTAACAAGCTCTACCCGGAAGGTATTACAGGAAAAAACATCCGTGATGCCATCGCCAGCTATGAGAAAAGCCTGGTCACAACCGATGCACCGTTTGATCGTTATCTCAAAGGTGAAACGGACGCCATCAGCCCACAGGCCAGAAAGGGCTACCAGTTATTCAAGAAC
The DNA here is from genome assembly GCA_027057985.1 of Chromatiales bacterium. GTDB lineage: Bacteria > Pseudomonadota > Gammaproteobacteria > UBA6429 > Thiohalophilaceae > JAGLTQ01. The sequence goes on along the minus strand of JALUTJ010000178.1, from coordinate 4,762 downwards.
CTGGGCTGTGTTGCCTGCCACCAGGGGGCCAATGTGGGGGGCAACCTGTTTATGCGACTGGGTATATTCGGTGATTACTTCAAGGATCGTGGCAACCTGACCAGTGCAGACCTTGGACGTTTCAATGTCACCGGCAACCCGGAGGATCGCTACGTTTTCAAGGTGCCGAGTCTGCGCCTGGCCAGTTATACTGCGCCCTATTTTCATGATGGTTCCGTAAATACCCTGTCAGATGCTATCCGAATTATGGTGAAATACCAGTTGGGACGTTCAATAGAAACTGAAGATGTCGATGCCATCAAGGCATTTATACATTCGCTGGCAGGGCGCTACCGTGGCCGAGCCATTACTGCACCAGCAATCACCAACCCGGCTAAGAAAAAGTAAACATCATGAAATCTTTAGAAAACTGGCCACGAAGTCTTATTTATATTCTCAGCGGGATTTTTGCGATTACTATCGTGATTCTGACCTATATCCAGAGTCGCTCTATCGACCCGGAAAAATTTACCCAGCTGCGCCAGCAATTCAGCCTGTTTCATCAAAAGCAGGCAGTACTTAACCAGAATGTACTGGAAATTCGTCAGGGTATTATTACCAATTATGATCTGATCACGAAAAGACTGCAGGAACTCGATAGCCTGGAGCATAACATCAGGGCCTTGATCCTGCAGACTGGTGTCACAGCCGAACAGCAGAATAACAAAGTTATTCAGCATAAGCTGGAAACACTGCAATCTGTATTAAAGCAAAAGAAGGTGTTACTGGAAAAATTTAAAACCAGAAATGCAATTCTACGCAACTCACTCCTTTACCTGCCTCTTGCCACCTCACGCTTAAGCAGCAAGATTGCACCAGTAACCAGCAGACAAAAGCTACAGGTAAAACTATTAAATACACTTCTAAAGCAGACATTAATCTATGTCATTACGAATGATCGTGAATTACTGAAAAAAATAGAACGCACCTCAAAGCAACTTGACACTGTTTTTATTTCAGCCAGGCCGGAACTAAAAAGAGAGAAGTCGATCCTGCTGACTCATAACCAGATTATCGTCGAAAGCTTTGAAAAAGTGGATCGTTATACCATAAAAATACTGGCTCTACCCGTAGAACCTGCTCTGAATATGCTGCAAAAGGACGTAGAGTATTACTACAGTATAAAGAACAGGCGTGCAAATCTATATCGACAGTTTCTGACCCTGTTCTCAATTATTTTATTATTAGCCGTTATATTTGCCATTTATAAATTAAACCGCACCCGTCTGCTCTTGCGTCGTACGGTCAATGACCTGAGCTACCAGAAGTTTGCCATGGATCAACATGCCATCGTCAGCATCACGGACAGCAAGGGAATAATTACTTATGCAAACCAGAAATTCTGTGATATCAGCCAGTATAAACTTGATGAACTTCTGGGCAAAAGCCATAACCTGTTGAAGTCAGCATACCACCCGCCCTCTTTCTACAAACATATGTGGAATACAATTAGTCAAGGAAAGGTCTGGCATGGACGAATTTGTAATATCACAAAAAATGGTAACACCTACTGGCTTGATACTACGATTGTTCCTTTTGTCGATAATAACAACAAACCCTACCAGTATGTTGCTATCAGTACTGACATCACTGTTCTGAAAGAGAATGAAGAACACCTATTCATCCAGGCAACCGCACTGGAAACCGTTGAAAATGGTATTGTGATTACCGATAGTCATGGAAATATTCTCTGGGTCAATGATGCTGCCTGCCGTATTACCGGCTACAGCCAGCGTGAACTGCTTGGCAAGAACCCACGGATATTAAAGTCAGGGAAACAGGACAAGGCATTCTACGAGAATATGTGGCAAATTCTTACCTCCGGACAAAGCTGGCAGGGTGAGATGATTAATCGCCACAAGGATGGGCATCTTTATACCGAGGAAGAAACGATTTCTCCAGTACACGATGATCAGGGCAATATCATTCGTTATATCGCGGTAAAACAGGATATCTCGGAAAGAAAACTACAGGAAGAAAAAATACGCCATAGCCAGAAGATGGATGCCCTTGGCCAGCTTACCGGTGGTATCGCTCATGACTATAATAATATGCTGGGTATCGTGCTGGGTTATACCGAGTTACTGGAAGACTTTATTAAGGATGACAAGCTTAAAGAATATCTACAACAGATTCATAATGCAGCCAACCGTGGCGCCAGGCTAACACAGAAGCTGCTGGCCTTCTCCCGTCACCGTGCGACCGATGCACAAAAAATACTGATTAGTGATCTGTTAGAAGAAGACAGAAATATGCTGGAGAAAACCCTGACTTCACGTATTCAGCTTGAACTTAACCTTCCAGATGAAAAATGGTACACCTGTCTCGATAGCAGTGACCTGGAAGATGCTATTCTTAATATGTGTATCAACGCCATGCATGCAATCAAGGATACCGGCAAAATAACAATCCGGGTAGAAAACCAGCATCTTACTTCCACTGAAGCCCGGCATCTTGATCTTAAACCCGCTGACTACGTATTGTTGAGTATTACCGATGATGGATGCGGCATGAGCAAGGAAATTCAGGAAAGAATTTTTGATCCTTTCTTTTCCACCAAGGGTGAAAAAGGTACCGGCCTTGGTATGAGCCAGGTGTATGGTTTTGTCGATCGCAGCCATGGCACCATCAGAGTTTATTCTGAACCTGGTGTTGGCACTCGCATCACACTTTACTTCCCTCGTTATATTGCAGACAGTACTGTAAAAGAAAATGCACAGGATAAGGATGAAAACTGGGTTGGTGGCTCCGAAAATATTCTTATTGTCGACGATGAGCCTTCATTACTGGTGCTGGGAAATGAAATTCTCTCTGCAAAGGGCTATCGGGTTTTTACTGCTAGTGGCGGAAAAGAAGCCCTGGCAATACTGAAAAAGGAAAACATCGACCTTCTGATTTCTGATGTAATTATGCCAGAAATGGATGGACATGAGCTAACAACGAGGGTAAAACAGAAATATCCGCAGATAAAAATCATATTAGCCAGTGGCTTTAATGAAAGAGTAACTGGAAAGAATACAAATACTGATACCAGTGTAATCCTCTACAAACCATATAAAGCAAAGCAATTACTGCAACAGATTCGTAAATTGCTTGATAATGATTAAACTATTGTTCCGGTAACTGATTAAGAACCAGCCAGTAAAGTCCCAGCTGTTTTACTGCGTCCATAAATTTTTCAAAATCAACCGGTTTACGTACGTAACTATTGGCGCCTAGTTTGTAGCTGGAAAGAATATCTTCCTGCTCATCCGAGGTAGTCATAATCACAACCGGTATCAGGGAAGTTTTTTCATTTTCACGCAGGCGGCGTAACACTTCCAGCCCATCGATTTTTGGCAGGTTGATATCCAGTAGTATTACCTGTGGATTCGATTTTTGCTGGCGTTGTTCATATTCCCCTTCACAAAACAGGAAATCCAGCGCCTCCTGGCCATCACGCGTAACCACGATTTCATTCATAATATTATTTTTCTTGAATGCCCGCAGGGTAAGTAACTCATCATTCGAGTTGTCTTCTACCAGCAAGATATATTTTTCCATACCCATTACCTCTAACTATTCACCTGTATTTATAGACTAAAATAGAAGGTTGCGCCTTCACTCAGCACACTTTCAGCCCATATTTTTCCTTTAAAGCGTCCAACTACCCGAAAAGCAGTTGCCAGCCCCACACCTGAGCCACTGAATTCTGTTTCCGTGTGCAGGCGCTGAAATGCTTCAAAGAGCCTGTCGACATAACGCATATCAAAGCCTGCACCATTATCCCGAACAAAATAGACAACTTCATCATCGATAATGACATGCCCAAACTCGATACGTGCCTTCTCTTTTTTAGAGCTGTATTTCCATGCATTACCGAGCAGGTTTTCCGGCAAAATAATGATCAAGCCACGATCTGCCTGGGCTACAAGCTCATTCTCGATGATACATTCAACTTTGCGTTCAGGTTCTGCATACTGATAGCGTTCAAGAATTTCTGTTGCTACAAGAGAAAGGTTGACTTCTTCTATTTCCAGCTCTTTCCTCGTGATACGAGCCAGTTGCAGCATATCATCGATTAGTTTTTCCATTTTCAGGATACTATCCTGGATTAACTGCAGGTATTCCCTGCCATTGTCATCAAGCTTGTCCTGGTATTCATCAACAATAATATTACTAAAACCGGCTACCGCACGAAGTGGTGAACGCAGATCATGTGAAACCGAGTAACTGAACTTTTCCAGCTCCTGGTTAGTAACCTGTAATTCATGCGTTCGTTCTTCCACCTTTTCCCTGAGCCGATCTTCTTCATGGCTGAGTTCGTCAAAGGCTTCCTGTAATCGCTTTATCATTGCTTTATAGGCACGAGCCAGTACACCCACCTCACCCGAGCCATGTAAAAGCGTATCTTTAATATGAAACTTTTTATTACTGATCGAGGTATTACTGATGTAATCCGTTAGTTCTGCCAGTGGATGGGTAAATTTTCTTATTACCCAGAGCATAACAATCAGTAAAACAAGAAGTGAAAGAACGATTAGAAAAATAATCTTTAGTGTGGTTTCAGTCTGTAAAAACTGTGTTTCATCAAGGTAATAGGCGACGACTGCATTAGCCAGATGGACATCATTGATGCGTGCAGGATAACTTATCTCCTTTACCGGACGTCCAAGGTAGGTCGTTTCCCTGACCGATATGCCTTTCAGCTCTCCCATAGCTTCAAGGTGGCGGGCAACCATAA
>JALUTJ010000177.1 GCA_027057985.1 Chromatiales bacterium | reverse complement strand
GGATATTGGCGCGGCCAAGCCGGATGCGGCAGAACTGGCACTGGCCCCGCATCGCCTCATCGATATTGCCGATCCAGCCGAGGCCTATTCAGCCGCCCGTTTCCGTGAAGATGCCCTGCACGAAATCAAAGCAATTCATGCGGCTGGTCGCATTCCCCTGCTGGTCGGTGGCACCATGCTCTATTTCCGGGCGCTGTTAAATGGCCTTTCTGAATTGCCTGCCGCAGACGAGGTCACCCGGCAGAAAATTGAAGCTGAGGCCGACCGCCTCGGCTGGGAACAGCTACACCAGCGACTGGCCGAGGTGGATGCCGAAGCGGCAGCACGTATTCATCCCAATGATCCGCAGCGGATTTCGCGGGCGCTGGAAGTGTATGAAATGACCGGGCAGCCGATGTCACGTCTGCAACAGGAAATGAAAGCCGAGCCACTGCCTTACTCGGTGCTCAAGCTGGCTCTGGTGCCCTCGGATCGTGCCATGCTGCATCAGCGTATCGAAATACGTTTCAAACAAATGCTGGAGCAGGGGCTGATTGAAGAAGTGAAAACCTTAAAGAATAGAGGGGATTTGCATGCCGATCTACCTGCTATTCGTGCGGTGGGATATCGGCAGGTCTGGGACTACCTTTCAGAAAGAATAGACTATAATGAAATGGTAGAAAGAGGTGTCATTGCTACACGCCAGCTGGCAAAACGGCAATTTACCTGGTTACGTTCAGAAAAAGACTTAATGATTTTCGATTCGAGCCGATATTCTGAACAGGAAATTCAGGAAAATGTCTTGAAAACAGTGAAAATGTACCTAGATTGACTGCTCAGGTCGTAAAAACTGCTTGATAGACGGTTTAGTTAGCTTTCGTTTGACGACTTTCAGGTCAACGATGTAACGGTGTGTGTTTCAGGGTAGCGGCAGGTTTTTGCTACCTATAATAACAACAACTACTGGAGATAATAATTATGAGTAGAGGACAGTCTCTGCAAGATCCATTTCTTAATGCGCTGCGTAAGGAGCGTGTCCCGGTTTCGATCTTCCTGGTAAACGGCATCAAGTTGCAGGGTCAGATTGAGTCATTTGATCAGTTCGTGGTGCTGTTACGCAATACGGTGAGCCAGATGGTCTATAAACATGCGATTTCAACCGTGGTACCGGCACGGAATGTAAAAATGCCCGTCAGTACAGATGACAAGGGCATGGATAGTCACGGTGGTAATGTTTAAATTCTCTCCTTTTATATGGTTACCAGGTTGTAGCGGGGTGTTGCTCCTTGTTTGAACGTCCCCGGGGCGGTGAACGTGCAGTACTGGTTCACCTCAACCTGAATACCGCTTTTGAAGAAGAATCCCTTGAAGAATTTCGTGAACTGGTTATTTCCTCCGGCGCTGAGCCGGTAGCGACTGTCACCGGCTCACGTGCTGTGCCGCACCCAAAGTATTTTGTCGGCACCGGCAAGGCCGAGGAGATTCGTGACGTAGTAAAACAGAATGAAGCCGACGTGGTACTGTTTGACCATGACCTGACCCCGGTACAGGAACGTAACCTCGAAGCCCTGCTCGAATGTCAGGTGCTGGATAGAACCGGCCTGATCCTGGATATCTTTGCCCAGCGCGCCCGCAGTCATGAAGGCCAGTTACAGGTTGAGCTGGCGCAGTTACGGCATCTTTCCACCCGCCTGGTACGGGGCTGGACCCACCTTGAGCGGCAAAAAGGCGGTATCGGCCTGCGCGGACCGGGTGAAACTCAGCTCGAAACCGACCGCCGCCTTATTGGCCACCGTATTCGTACCCTGAAACAACGGCTGGAAAAAGTGCAACGCCAGCGCGAGCAGGGACGCAAGGCACGTAAAAAAGCCGATGTGCCAACGGTCTCACTGGTGGGTTATACCAATGCCGGTAAATCGACCCTGTTCAACAAGCTGACCCAGGCCGAGGTATATGCCGCCGATCAGTTATTCGCCACCCTGGATCCCACCCTGCGCCGAATCAAGTTGCCAGCCGGTTTCCCGGTGGTGCTGGCCGACACAGTAGGTTTTATCCGTGCCCTGCCGCATGATCTGGTAGCGGCATTTCGCTCCACTCTCAAGGAAACCCAGGATGCCGACTTGCTGCTGCACGTGGTGGATGCATCCAGCGAAGATCGTGATAGCAATATGCAGCAGGTCAACAGTGTCCTCAATGAAATCGATGCCGAGGACAGCCCACAGTTACTGGTATTTAACAAGATTGACCTGCTCGACGAGGTAGAACCACGTATCGATCGTGATGAAAACGGAGTTGCTATCCGGGTCTGGGTCTCAGCCCTGACCGGGGCGGGTATGGATCTGCTCTACCAGGCACTGGCCGAACGTGTCAGCAGTGATATGATTCACCAGCAGCTTTGCCTTCCGGCCAGTGCCGGAAAACTGCACGCACGGCTGTTTGCAGCCGGGTCTGTGCATCAGGATCAGGTACAGGAAAACGGTGGCTGGCTGATGGATGTCAGCCTGAAACGGGCCGACTGGGACAGCCTGGTCAAATATGAAGCAATTGATCAATATATAGTTGACGATCATGCTCCCCTTCAACTTGCGGCTGAGGCCCAAGCCCAATAGAATGTGACACTTTCGTGCCCACATGAAAAACAATCAATTTTAATAAAATGGCGAAACTCAATATGTCGAACAAGCATCGCAGCGAAGAACAGGAACACGGCCAGGAAATGGCCTGGAACGAGCCCGGCGGTTCTGGTAAGGATCCGTGGGGCAATAACGGTCGTAATAACCAGGATGGCCCGCCTGATCTCGACGAGGTCTTCAAAAAGGTTAATGAAAAAATCTCCGGCCTGTTTGGGGGTAAAGGTGGTGGACGCGCTGGTGGCGGTGACGCGGCCTCCGGGAAAGGCATGGGCTTTATCGCCGCTATCCTCGTGGTCTTATGGGCTCTGTCCGGTATCTATATCGTTGATGAAGGTCGTGAGGGCGTGGTACTGCGGCTGGGGGCTTTTGATCGTATTACCGAGCCGGGGCCACACTGGTATCCACGTTTTATCGAGAAAGTGGAAATCGTCGATGTGGAAAAAGTCCGCAGTATCAATATTGGTGCCACCACGCATGAATCGCTGATGCTGACCCATGATGAGAATATCGTCGATATCCAGTTCGTAGTGCAGTACAAAGTCAGTAATGCACGCGACTATGTCTTTAATGTTCGCAACCCGGATACCACCCTGCGCCAGGTGACCGAAACCGCAATGCGTGAAATCGTGGGTAAAAATGCCATGGACTTCGTTATCAAGGATGGCCGTGTCGAAGTGGCAAACAACACCAGGGTACTGATGCAGCAGATCCTCGATAGCTACAAGGTTGGCCTGATGGTGACCAATGTCAATATGCAGAATGCCCAGCCACCCGAGCAGGTGCAGCATGCCTTTAACGATGCCATCAAGGCTCGTGAAGACAAGGAAAGGCTGATAAACGAAGCCCAGGCTTATTCCAATGACATTCTGCCAAAGGCACGTGGTAAGGCGGCGCGTATGGGGCAGGAGGCAAAAGCCTATCGTGATCAGCTCATTGCCCAGGCCACTGGTGAAACCCAGCGTTTCCTGAAACTGCTGTCGCAATATAAAAAGGCACCAACGGTTACCCGTGAACGTCTTTATCTGGAAACCATTGAGTCGGTACTGGGTAACAGTCGCAAGGTGATGGTCGATGTGAAAAAAGGCAATAACCTGATGTACCTGCCGCTGGATCAGCTGAAACGCCGTGCGCCTGCAGCCAGCGATGATCTGCAGGCACTGGAAGATATCAGGCAAAACCTGCCTTCAACCGGGAATACTTCTACTTCCCCTCGTTCACGTGATGTACTGCGCAGCCGCCGGGAGGGTCGTTAATCATGTTTAATTTTAAATCTTCGGGACTTGTTATCGGTATTATCGTTCTGATTATTGCTCTTAACTCTATTTTTATTGTGGATGAACGTGAACTGGCAGTAAAATTCCGCCTCGGTGAGATCGTTGAGTCTGATTTTAAACCCGGACTACATGTTAAAATTCCGTTTATCAATAATGTAAAGAAATTTGAAAAACGAATTTTAACCCTTGATGCACGCCCGGCTAACTACCTGACCAAGGAAAAGAAAAACGTTAACGTTGATTTCTTTGTTAAGTGGCGTATCAGTGATGTTGAGACTTACTATAAGTCCATGTCGGGTGGTAATGAACGTATCGCTTCTGAACGTCTTTATACTGTTGTCAATGACAGCCTGCGTGACCAGTTCAGCAAAAGAACTATCCAGGAAGTGATTTCCGGTGAACGTAAGGCAATCATGGCAGAGAGTGGCAAGGTTGCTAACACCCAGGTACACAAGTTTGGTATTCAGGTAGTGGATGTACGGGTGAAGCGGATTGATTTTAGTGAAGAAATCAGTAACTCGGTATTCCGTCGTATGGAAGCAGAGCGAGCGCGGGTAGCAAAAGATTATCGTTCTCGTGGCGCTGAAGCGGCTGAAAAGATTCGTGCAGATGCCGATCGTCAACGCACGGTTATTCTTGCAGAAGCCTATCGTGATGCAGAAAAAATTCGTGGTGATGGTGATGCAAAAGCCGCACAGATTTATGCCCGTGCCTATAACCAGGACAAGGAATTTTATTCTTTCTATCGTAGCCTGCAGGCATACCGTAATTCATTTGATTCACAAAGTGACATGATGGTACTTGATCCAAGTTCAGAATTTTTCAAGTACTTCAAAAAAGTTAAATAGAATGGGCTGGAAATAAATGCCGGATGCTTTCTGGATAGCTATTGGCCTGGTGCTGGTGATCGAAGGTATTATGCCAGCACTGAACCCGCGTGCTTTCAAGCAGACTATGTTAACCATACGAGAACTTGATGAAGGTACCTTAAGGGTAATGGGGCTGGTGAGTATGGTTATTGGGGCTACCGTCGTATATTTTCTGACCCGGTAATAAAAATATGAATAAAACAGATCGCTGGTTATTACCCGAAGGGATTGAAGAAGTTTTGCCGCAGCAGGCAAGGCAGCTGGAGCAGTTACGGCGTACCCTGCTGGATACCTATGCCAGTTGGGGCTATGAACTGGTGATGCCGCCCTTTATTGAATACCTGGAATCATTACTGACCGGTACCGGCAACGATCTCGATCTACAAACCTTCAAACTGACCGACCAGCTCACCGGACGCATGATGGGGGTGCGTGCCGATATGACACCACAGGTGGCACGAATCGATGCGCACCAGCTCAAGCGTGAAACCCCGACTCGTCTCTGTTACATGGGCACGGTACTGCATACCCGTAGTGATGGTTTTGCCGGTTCACGCAGTCCGTTGCAGGTAGGTGCCGAGTTATATGGCCACGCCGGTATCGAGAGTGATGTCGAAATCATGCAACTGATGTTGCAGACCCTGCAACTGG
>JALUTJ010000176.1:259-5409 GCA_027057985.1 Chromatiales bacterium | reverse complement strand
ATAATGTAAAGAGAAACTGCCAAAACCGCGAATTTCAATGCGCTCCCCGTTTGCCAGTGTTGTCGCCATATGCTCCAACATGTTCTTAACGGCCAGCTCAACGTCTTTATAAGCCAGTTGAGTCTGCTTCTGCGCAAGAATTTCAATCAGTTCTGATTTCGTCATTATTATTCCTGTGTGTTAACCCTTGTCACTATAGGTCTACTATAGTACAAGTTTTACTGCATTGGAATCCCATTTTTGCACTAATATCAGTGACTTACTCGTCTCCAGAGCCCATTTGCTCTTTCAGCAGGTCACCCAGTGTCGCGCCCGACTGGGCATTTCCACCGGTATAGTTACTGATAGTGGCTTTTTCTTCAGCAGTATCCTTGGCTTTGATCGAGAGACTGATATTACGGCTCTTGCGGTCAATACCTGTGAATTTTGCTTCGACTTCATCACCGGTTTTCAGTACGGTACGGGCATCTTCAACGCGGTCACGAGACAACTCGGAGGCACGCAGGTAACCTTCAACACCATTACCCAGGTCAACAACGGCACCCTTGGCATCAACTTCACCAACGATACCCTTAACGATGCTGCCCTTCTGATGCTCAGCAACAAAATCAGCGTATGGATCTTTTTCCAACTGCTTGATGCCCAGTGAAATACGCTCACGTTCAGGATCAACAGAAAGAACAACAGCTTCGATTTCATCGCCTTTCTTGTAATTACGAACGGCTTCTTCACCGGAATCATTCCAGGAAATGTCAGACAGATGTACCAGGCCATCGATACCGCCTTCCATACCAATAAAGATACCGAAATCGGTGATAGACTTGATCGTGCCTGTCACCTTGTCACCCTTGGTGAAGTTACCCGCAAAGTCATCCCATGGATTTGCCTGGCATTGCTTCATGCCCAGCGAGATACGACGACGTTCTTCATCGATATCTAGAACAACCACTTCAACTTCATCACCCAGGGAAACAACCTTGCTTGGGTGAATATTCTTGTTGGTCCAGTCCATTTCAGAAACGTGAACCAGGCCTTCAACACCTTCTTCAAGCTCGATGAAACAACCGTAGTCCGCGATATTGCTGACCTTGCCAAACAGGCGGGTACCTTCCGGGTAACGACGTGCGATATCGACCCATGGATCTTCACCCATCTGCTTCAGACCCAGTGAAACACGCATGCGTTCTTTATCAAACTTCAGAACCTTAACGTCGATTTCCTGACCAACTTCAACGATTTCGCTTGGATGCTTAACGCGCTTCCAGGCCATATCGGTAATATGTAACAGTCCATCAACACCACCGAGATCAACGAAGGCACCGTATTCAGTAAGGTTTTTAACCACACCCTTGACGATAGCACCTTCCTGCATGCTTTCCAGCAGTGCATCACGATCTGCTCCACCTTCAAGTTCAACCACGGCACGGCGTGAAACAACCACGTTGTTACGACGGCGATCGAGTTTGATAACCTTAAATTCGAGTTCTTTGCCTTCAAGGTAGCTTGTATCGCGTACCGGGCGAACATCGACCAGTGAGCCTGGCAGGAATGCACGGATGTCACCCAGGTCAACAGTGAAACCACCCTTAACCTTGTCTGCAATGGTACCAACAACGGTTTCGCCGGCTTCGTGCGCGGCTTCAAGACGGGTCCATGCTTCGGCACGCTTGGCTTTTTCACGTGATAAACGTGTTTCACCAAAGCCATCGTCAATCATGTCCATGGCAACATCGACAGTATCTCCAACCGATACTTCGAGTTCACCTTTTTCATTCATAAACTGGGAAGCGGGAATTACACCTTCAGACTTAAGACCGGCATTAACGACAACGTAATCATCATCAACCTGAACAACCTGGCCGGTAATAATGGAACCAGGACGCATTTGCGTCTGGGCTATACTTTCTTCAAATAGTTCTGCAAAACTTTCACTCATTTTTAGAGATGCCTTGGATCAGTGATCCGGGTTATGTCATAGCTGTTCTCTGGCGAGCCAATACTATGAGCTGTTAATAATACGACCAGGTCCCTTGCGTTACCTGGCCAGTTACTTTCCTTACTGAAACATCAGAACCGGTCTTTGCAAATCGCAAGAACCTGTTCCACGACCTGATCGATACTTAAATCAGAGGTGTCAATGATGACCGCGTCAGCCGCCGGTTTAAGAGGTGATACCGAACGTTGACTGTCCCGCTCATCCCGCTCATTGATGTCCCGTAAAAGGGCGGCAAGGTTAGCACTAATTCCCTTGTCTATCAACTGTTTATAGCGCCTTCGAGCCCTTTCTTCGGCGCTGGCGGTCAGAAAAACCTTGACCTGTGCATCCGGAAAGACCGTGGTGCCCATATCGCGGCCATCTGCCACCAGCCCCGGAGGCTGACGGAAGTCCCGCTGCCGCTGTAGCAATGCCTCACGGACTTCTGGCATTGCGGCCACGATCGAGGCGGCATTTCCGGTCTCCTCGGTACGCAATTCCGGACCAACCGGCTTGCCTTCGAGCATAATCTGCAATTCCTGGGGATTTGGCGCACCTGCTGGCATATCTTGCAGCCGGAATTCAACATCGAGGTGAACAGCATAATCTGCTATCGCCGCCTCATCTTGCAGTGAGAGGCCATTTTTCAATGCACCAAAGGCCACCAGCCGGTAAAGTGCACCACTGTCGAGCATGTGCCAGCCCAGTTTCTGTGCCACACGTTGCACGATAGTGCCTTTACCGGAACCACTGGGACCATCAACGGTAAGCACCGGGACTGAATCAGGAGAATTTTGCATAAGTTTGTTTACCGACCATAAATATCTTCGAAGCGGACAATATCATCCTCACCCAGGTAAGAGCCGGATTGCACCTCGATCATTTCCAGCGGAATGGTACCGGTGTTTTCCAGGCGGTGTTTAGTCCCAATCGGGATATAGGTGGACTGGTTCTCTGCCAGGTAAAAAGTTTCATCACCACGCGTTACCCGGGCGGTACCACTGACGACGATCCAGTGCTCGGCACGGTGATGATGCATCTGCAGTGACAACGCCGCCCCCGGATTGACAAAAATTCGTTTCACCTGGTAGCGCTCACCCGCATCGATACTGTCATAGTGCCCCCATGGCCGGTAAACACAGCGGTGATTCAGATGTTCCTGCCGACCTTCCGACTTGATCCAGTCCACCACCTGCTTGACATCCTGCACACTGTCACGATGGGCAACGAGAATGGCATCCGCGGTTTCAACCACCACGGTATCTTCCAGCCCCACCGCCGTAATCAGGCGCTGCTTGCCAAGAAGCATGGAATTGCGGGTATTCAGCACCTTAACATCGCCTGATAGCACATTTCCCGCCTCGTCTTTTTCACCGATATTCCACAGTTCAGCCCAGGCCCCCACATCAGACCAGCCTGCATCCAGACGTATTACTGCTGCCTGAGCCGGGTTATCCGCCACCATTTTTTCGGCCACCGCGTAATCGATTGAATCCGATGGACAGGCTGTAAAAGCACTTTCTTCAATACGATAAAAATCAAGATCACTTGAACCGGCAACATAGGCTTTTTCACAGGCCTGTAAAATTTCAGGGGCATAACGACCAATCTGCTCCAGCCAGTTAGAAGCGCGGATCATAAACATGCCACTGTTCCAGAGAAACTCACCACTATCGACATATTGCTTCGCCGTTTCTGCATCCGGTTTTTCAACGAACTTGTCGAGCACGAAAGCTGCATCATCAATGGCTCTGCCCTGACGAATATAGCCGTAGCCCGTTTCAACTCGTGTCGGTACAATGCCAAAAGTCACCAGCATGCCTTCATCTGCCAGCTTGCTGCCTTCTGTCAGAGCCTGCTGAAATGCCCTGCCATCTTTAATGACATGATCTGCCGGCAAGACCAGCAAGATATCATCCTGCCCGGCATGGCGATTTGCCAGTGCGGCCAGGGTCAGTGCGGGTGCGGTATTTCTGCCGACCGGTTCAAGCAGCAGTGCATCGGCTTTGACGCCGATTTCACGTAATTGCTCGGCAACGAGAAAGCGATGAGCATCATTGCAGATCACGGTCACGCTATCGGACATATGCGGCAGGTTCTTCAGGCGCTGAACGGTATCCTGTAACAGGGTATTATCACCTACCAGTGGCAGCAACTGCTTCGGGTAAAGCTGCCTGGATAACGGCCAGAGTCGAGTACCCGAGCCGCCAGAAAGAATCACTGGTTTTATCGTTGCCGCCATAGCACGTATATCCTTATATTGAAGTGATGTTCAGGCCTGCATTCCTGGCCAGTTCAACAAAACCCGGGAACGAGGTATTTACATTTGCACAGTCGGTAATAGTAATCGTATCACTGGCTCGTAAGGCAGCAATGGCAAAGGACATGGCAATACGATGATCGCCATGACTGTCCACAATACCACCACATATCTGGCCGGGCTGGATAACAATACCGTCTTCGGTAGGCTTCGCATCAATACCGAGAATATTCAGACCATCGGCCATCACCTGGATACGATCACTTTCCTTGACCCGCAGTTCTTTTGCCCCGGTGAGAACGGTTTCACCCTCGGCACAGGCGGCGGCAATAAACAATGCCGGAAACTCATCGATCGCCAGTGGCACCTGCTCTTCCGGTATGCGGATTCCTTTGAGCGGCGCATAACGTACCCGGATATCCGCAACAGGCTCGCCGCCTACTTCACGTTGATTCATAATACTGAGGTCAGCCCCCATTAAACGCAGAATATTGATAACCCCAATACGTGTTGGATTGATACCAACATGCTCAAGGGTAATATCAGATCCTTCGGCAATGCTCGCTGCAACCATAAAGAAAGTGGCCGAGGAAATATCTGCCGGGACATCAATTTTCGTTGCCGCTAAGCGTCCGCCCCCTTCGAGGCAGATTTTATTACCCACGGTCTTCACGACATAACCAAAACCACGCAACATGCGTTCGGTGTGATCACGGGTGGGAGCTGGCTCGGTGACACAGGTTTCACCCTCGGCATAGAGACCTGCCAGTAAGATGCAGGATTTCACCTGGGCACTGGCAACCGGCATATTATACTGGAAACCTTTTAATTTCCTGCCGCCACGAATAGTTAATGGCGGTGTGCCATCATCATTGGTTTCAACCACTGCATTCATCTGTGCCAGAGGCACCGTCA
>JALUTJ010000176.1:0-249 GCA_027057985.1 Chromatiales bacterium | reverse complement strand
AATTTTCGTTGCCGCTAAGCGTCCGCCCCCTTCGAGGCAGATTTTATTACCCACGGTCTTCACGACATAACCAAAACCACGCAACATGCGTTCGGTGTGATCACGGGTGGGAGCTGGCTCGGTGACACAGGTTTCACCCTCGGCATAGAGACCTGCCAGTAAGATGCAGGATTTCACCTGGGCACTGGCAACCGGCATATTATACTGGAAACCTTTTAATTTCCTGCCGCCACGAATAGTTAATGGCGG
>JALUTJ010000175.1 GCA_027057985.1 Chromatiales bacterium | reverse complement strand
ACTTACCGGCACAACTTCTTCATCTGTGTCCATAAAAGTCATTACAACCTGATCACCAACTTGAGCTACCACTACTTCGGCGCTAGTTGTAGTGGTGACGGCAAACAACTTATCTGGGGATCTATCAAGTAAAAAATAAAATATCATTGTCTGATCTTGCATTTCCCACCCTTTACGAACAATTCTACCTTTAATCTCTTTCACCTCTCGCTGATAAGTGGGGGCTACAACATTACCACTGGAAGATAAAATGCGCCGATATTGACGCAAAGCGCTTTTTTTATCATCTCCCAGTGCCACGCTCAAATTGGAAGCTCTAACAATAGCTACCTTCTGTAAAATTGGCTTATCCTTACCTACAACCGGAACCACAAATGATAACTCGCCATAAATTTGGTAAGGTATGGGCTGAGTCGGCTCCCAGCGTTGAGCATCAGCCCCCAATGACTGAGTAACAGCATCAATCACTGCCTCTTCATTAGCGCCGCTAATCCGATAATACTTTGCTTTACCGGTTCTGGTATCCATCATCATTACCCCGACCAAAGACTGATCAGAGGAAGACGAAGAAGTCATACCGGTATACCAATAATTTTTACCATTCCTATCTGGCACAAACCAAACGTCAGGACCATAAACATAAGAAGTTGGAACTATTATACCCTCCTCGGCAAAAATAGTATTCCAAAAATCTTTTACATATTTACCCCAATCAGTAAAATAGGACTCCGCAAGCTCTTCAGGGACCACTCGATCTACCCACTCCGGCGCATTTCCAATTTCATACCAATCTATTTTTCCACTCTGTGGATCAACCACAATAACTCCCTGCGTCTTTTCTCCGCTAAACCCAATGGTAGGAGCTGTGGCAGAAATGGTAAAGTATGGCTTATAATTGTCATCTAATTCAAAAGAAACCTCGCGCAACTTATAGCCCTGGTAACCATGGGTGTAAACGTGCCTTAATAAATTATTACCCCAAAAAGCACTGGACAAATACCTCATCTGTAAAGTGTCAACTAGTACAGGTTTTCTGGTATTGTCTTCAGCACTAACCAATACATACCCCGGTGTAGTTTTAAAACGGTTCCATTTCCAAAATCCACGGAACTCAAGCGGGGCCACCCAAACAATTTCTCCATTAACATTGCATACATCAACTTTACCCACCTGATAGCGGGACCCTAACACTTCCTCTGACTCACCCAGTACTTTATCTGCTAAATACTGGGCCTGCTCTTGGCTCACAACTCTCATGTGCGCCTCATCCACCGGCGGTATATCATCAGCCCAATTACCTTCTTTTACCTGACCTATCAGATTACGGTAATCGCTATAGCGAAAAACAGCACAGCCCGAGCAACCAACACCCATAAAAATAAAAGTGAAAACTAACCAGATAAGCCACCCCTTTTGAAACTTCTCTGTAACCAATGAGAGCAAAAAAAGATTAACAATCCAATAAATCCAAATGAACCAGAAAATACTCTCATAAGGCGCCACAATTGCTGGCCTAAACTGCCAGAAAATGAAACCGGTTATGATAGTTGCTATGAACGCCTGGAT
>JALUTJ010000174.1 GCA_027057985.1 Chromatiales bacterium | reverse complement strand
CACGAATTGCCTTTTGTCTATTCCATGATGTTACCGGCATTCAAGGGTGTCGATGCCGTTGCCGGTGTTGAAGGGCTTTGTAATCCACGGGGCTTTGTTCTTATTGACGAATTCCAGCGCAATCCGACTTTCAGGAATATTTATTCTTCGGGTGTCTGCGTGGCGATCCCGCCGGTAGAAGCAACCCCGGTTCCAACTGGTGCTCCAAAAACCGGTTATATGATCGAAAGTATGTCCAGCGCCATTGTTGAGAATATTGCGCATGAGCTCAAGGGTGAAGCGCCGGAAAAACGTGCCACCTGGAATGCAATATGTCTTGCCGACATGGGTGATACCGGTGCTGCCTTTGTAGCCCTGCCACAGATTCCACCACGGAACGTGACCTGGTTCAAGAAAGGCAAGTGGGTACACAAGGCCAAGATTGCATTTGAGAAGTACTTTATCCGCAAGATGAAGAAAGGTCAGACCGACTCTCTTTATGAGCGGGTTGTACTTAAAATGCTGGGGATCACCAAGATAGAAAAGTAATTTAAAGTTTTAACCGCAAAGAACAGGTAATATTTCTTCACCTCCTTAGTTTTGTATTACTCATGTCTTTGCGGTTTTTTTATTCCTGCAGCAGTAGGTATTCACCTTCGAACTGGAAAGGCAGGCCAGCAAGCCTTTTTTGCCAATCGCTAACATCACCACACAACCCGAGGCGGAATGAATAAACAGTTCTTCCCCTGTGCTGAAAATGAGGGATAGTGTATGATCGGCACTTACCTTTTAACACTAACTCTGGACTAGAAGCACATGCTGCAATTGCCTGGCGGGTTGGCCCTTTCTGATTTTCGCAAAAATAAACTGTTAAATTCCCTTCGTGCCGTGGTGCCCTCGGTGACCGATGTGCAGGCTAATTACCTGCACTTTGTCGATATTGAACAAAAGCTCGACAAGCAGGAGCAGGTGGTGCTCGATTCACTGCTGCACACCGAGGCTCTGCCAGAAATGGCAGCAGCGGGTGTTCACGAATTCCTGGTAATTCCTCGTCCTGGCACGATTTCACCCTGGGCTTCCAAGGCCACCGACATTGCCCATAACTGTGGTCTGACCGAGATTCATCGCATCGAACGCGGCATTCTCTACAGAGTAGTAAGTGATAACTCACTCAGTAATGATGACTGGAATGCTATAGCAGAATTGCTACATGATCGTATGACCGAGGCGGTATTCGCGGAAAGCGGCGAGGCCGAGCGCCTGTTCTACCATGCTGATCCCGCGCCTTATACCCAGGTGGATATTCTCGGTGGTGGCCGTGCTGCGCTGCAAAAAGCCAATACCGAGCTGGGGCTGGCTCTGGCCGAAGATGAAATCGATTATCTGGTGGAAAATTTCACGACACTCAGGCGTAACCCTACCGATGTAGAGCTGATGATGTTTGCGCAGGCCAATTCCGAGCACTGCCGGCATAAGATCTTTAATGCCGACTGGGTCATCGATGGCAAGGAACAGCCAAAGTCACTGTTTGCCATGATTCGCAATACCCACCAGAAAAATCCCGGCAGGGTGCTGTCGGCCTATCACGATAAT
>JALUTJ010000173.1 GCA_027057985.1 Chromatiales bacterium | reverse complement strand
CCGCGCAGGGCGACGATGCGGTTGATGCCGGCTGCCCGGTAGTCATTGAGGATCCTGCGAATATTTTCTTTTGTTGAACCGACACAGGAAAGGTGTGGTGCTGCACTGTAGCCGGCCTGCTGGATCGAAGTGACAGTATCAAAGGTACCCTGCTGGGTGCTGCCCCCGGCACCAAAAGTAACTGAAAAATATTTTGGTTTCAGTGCGCCCAGGGTGTCGCGTACTTTATTCAGCTTTTCCGCACCTTCCGCTGTCTTCGGCGGAAAAAACTCGAAACTGAATTGTTGCGGGTATTGTTGCTGGCTTTCCATATAGATTCACCATCGAGGTCATGGAGTAAAACAGATAATCTGTTTCTCTGTTCTGTTTAAATCCTGACCTTGTTTAATTAAATAATAGATTTACTAACCGCTAAAAATTTAACCCGGGAATACGGAAGGCGGTGTAAAGAATCTGTTTACACCGTGTGCCTCCGTGTTCTCCTTGGTTAATCGTTTTTAATAACGATAGTGATCTGGCTTGTAAGGTCCTTCAACCGGTACATTGATATAGTCGGCCTGCTCCTGGGTCAGGGTGCTGAGGTAGGCACCCACTTTCTTCAGGTGCAGACGCGCCACTTTCTCATCCAGGATTTTCGGCAGGATATAGACCTTGTTTTCATACTTGTCAGCATGATTATAGAATTCAATCTGTGCCATGACCTGGTTGGTAAAGGAAGCTGACATAACGAAGCTTGGGTGACCGGTGGCACAGCCAAGGTTTACCAGACGACCCCTGGCCAGCACGATAATACGCTTGCCATCCGGGAACACAACGTGATCAACCTGAGGCTTGATTTCAATCCACTCGTATTTTTCCAGTGAGGCAATATCGATTTCAGAATCGAAGTGACCAATATTGGAAACGATGGCTTCGTTTTTCATCTGTGTCATATGGTCGTGGGTAATCACGTTCTTGTTACCGGTGGTGGTAACAAAGATATCACCCTGGGTACAGGCTTCATCCATATCGACCACACGGTAGCCTTCCATCGCTGCCTGCAGCGCACAGATAGGATCAATCTCGGTAACCCATACCGTAGCACCCATACCTTTAAAGGCCTGAGCACAGCCTTTACCCACATCACCATAACCCAGAACCACGGCAATCTTGCCGGCAATCATTACGTCGGTGGCACGCTTGATGGAATCGATCAGCGATTCACGGCAGCCGTAGAGGTTATCGAACTTGGACTTGGTGGCGGAGTCATTCACGTTCATGGCCGGGAATAACAGGGCATTGTTCTCCATCATTTCATAAAGACGGTGAACACCGGTAGTGGTTTCCTCGGTTACACCCTTGATACTTGCTGCGGTGTCCTGCCAGAAAGTAGAGCCGGGCTTGATGGTACGACGCAGTACTTCGAGAATAGCTTTCCATTCCTCGTTGTCATCTTCTTTCGCTTCCGGCACGGCACCTGCCTTTTCAAATTCAACACCCTTGTGTACCAGCAGGGTAGCATCACCACCATCATCGAGGATCATATTGGGCAGTTGACCATCGGGCCAGGTCAGAGCCTGCTCGGTACACCACC
>JALUTJ010000172.1 GCA_027057985.1 Chromatiales bacterium | reverse complement strand
TTTCAACCTATCGTAACCTGGCTGCAGATATATTAAGTAAAGGCAGTGCGGTCGAGGCAACGGTATGGAAAAAACAGGTAGCTGAAGGATTGACACCTGATGATGTTGAAGAAGTCATGAAATCCGTTGCCAATGAACACAATATAAAAAATGTTGGTGAGTTACCCCTGTACAAGCAGGTAGAGGCCATGACGGGTAAGCCATTCCGTTTCTTGAAGATATACATGTTCTGTAATGCGCTCACGGCAGCAAAGATGGTTTCCTATAGTGATGCCTATTCTGCCTATCTGCCTTGCCGGGTCAGCCTGGTAAAGGACAGGCAGGGTAAGCTCTGGTTGTACTCACTGAATATGGACCTGATGATTTATGGTGGTGAACCGTTGCCAGCGGCATTGAAAAAAGAAGCGCTGAGTGTGAAAAAAATCATTCTCGATATTATGCAACGTGGAGCAAGCGGTGAATTCTAACAGGTGATTGTTATGCAAGATGTGAGTGAAAAATACAAGGGTATGAGTAATGCGCAGCTCAGGGCCCAGCTAAAGAAAAGTACCTTAATCAAGCAGCCACTTAAAGACAGCTTGTTGACGCTGCTGGAACATTATTATTGTCTTGATAGCATTGCCAGATCCACCGGTCTGAGTGAAGAAGATAATTACTTTTCCAGCCGGGTTGCGTGGGGATCATCATTACAGAAAATTGAATCGGGTGATGAGGATGAACTGGAAAAGATGCAGCAGCAACTGGCAAGTGTTTCCTCGCAGTTTGATGAGGATGTTATTTCAATACTCCAGAAATGGCGCAATCGCTGGATGTTGCAGGTGATGTTGTTTGACCTGCTTGTTATTGCCCTGTTGACGATCGTCCCCGCTGGATTACTTTACTGGCAGGGGACATGGCAGCCGCAACAGCTGGCTTCGCAGTTATCGCAGTTGTTTTATGAAAGACCGCTGTTTATGTTTACAGTAATCTTTCTGCTGCTGGTGGTGTTTCTATTTTTGCATTTTTCCCTGCGAAAGATGCTGGCAATGCAGATTCTTAAGCGACTTAATAATCGTGTTGCCAATTTTAACCTGGCAAAGGCTTTTATTAAGAACACTCGCATTCATCACAGTATTTTTCGTCCGGATATCGTGGGTTACCACAGGTGTCTGCAAAGAATCTCGGCATTACTTCTACCAGCGGCTAAATAGTTAGTCCACACATAAAAAAACCGCTCCAAATGAAGCGGTTTTTTTACGTCATGCTTTCCCGGAAAAAGGGAAAATTACATGGCGTGAATACGTGCGTTTAAACGACTCTTGTAACGCGCAGCCTTGTTCTTGTGGATCAGGCCCTTGTTGCTGGTCTTGTCAATAACAGATACTGCTGCCTTAAATGCGGTAGCGGCTTCGTCTTTATTGCCAGCAGAAATCGCAGCCAGTACCTTCTTCAGCGAAGTACGGAACATGGAGCGGTAGCTCGCATTGCGTTGACGATGCGTCTCCGCCTGGCGGGCACGTTTTTTAGATTGTGCTGAATTAGCCAAAGTAAGTCTCCTGACTCGGTTATCATCTTGTGAAAGCCGCGTATTTTCGCGACTTTGCCCCTGTTTGTCAATGCCGGGCGGTGAAATATCGGCTAAATATCTGCCCGGGCCGGGATAATGGCTTCTGCCTTGGGAAACAGGCGGTGCTCATGGTATGCTGCACAGGAATTTCACTAAAATAATAGGAAAAACAGGTACTTAATGGGATTACTGCGATCAACCGCCACCGTCAGCGCCATGACCATGGTGTCACGGGTGTTTGGCCTGTTGCGCGACATGGTCTTTACGCGCATATTTGGTGCCGATGCCGGCACAGATGCTTTCCTGGTGGCCTTTAAAATCCCGAATTTCCTGCGTCGCCTGTTTGCCGAGGGTGCTTTTTCCCAGGCCTTTGTTCCGGTTCTGAGTGAGGTCAAAACCGAACAGGGTGACGAGGCAGTTTCCGAACTGGTGCGCAACACTCTCGGTACACTGGCGGTGATACTATTTATAATGAGCGTGATTGCCGCTATCGCCGCCCCTCTGCTGGTAATGATTTTTGCGCCCGGTTTTATCGGCCAGGTGGAAAAGTTTGAACTCACCAGTGCCATGCTCCGTATCACCTTTCCCTATATCTTTTTTATGTCGCTGACCGCGCTGTTTGCAGGCGTGCTGAACAGTTATGGTCGCTTCGCGGTCCCGGCCTTTACCCCGGTTTTACTCAATATCAGCCTGATTATTGCCGCGATCTGGGTTTAGCCCCACCTGCAGCAGCCCATTATGGCGCTGGCCTGGGGGGTATTCGTGGCCGGGGCGGTGCAGCTGGGCTTTCAGTTCCCCTTTATTTTACGACTGAAGCTCCTGCGCTGGCCGCGCTGGGGCTGGAAAAGTTCCGGGGTGCAACACATTTTTCGGCTGATGCTGCCGGGTATTTTTGGTTCCTCGGTAATGCAGATCAACCTGCTGTTCGATACCCTGATTGCCTCGTTCCTGGTCAGTGGCAGTGTGACCTGGCTTTATCTTTCCGATCGTATGGTGGAGTTGCCGCTGGGGATTTTTGGCATTGCGCTGGCAACGGTGATCCTGCCGAAACTGTCACAAAAGCATGCGGCCGGTGATCCTGATGCCTTTTCACATATGCTGGACTGGGCGCTACGCCTGGTGCTGGTGATTGCCCTGCCGGCAGCGGTGGCTCTGGCGGCGTTGTCGGTGCCGATTCTCAGTACATTGTTTCTGTACGGTGATTTCAGTGCGCATGACATGGAGATGGCAGCGGTGAGCCTGCTGGTTTACAGCGCCGGGCTGATTGGTTTTATCCTGGTCAAGGTGCTGGCACCGGGCTATTTTGCCCGACAGGATACCAAAACCCCGGTTAAGGTGGGGCTGGTGGCCATGTTTGCCAATATGGCGATGAATGTCTTATTCGTGGTGCCGATGTTACAGCTGGGCTGGTCTGCGCCCCATGCCGGGCTGGCACTGGCCACGACCCTGTCCTCGTTTATCAATGCTGGCCTGCTCTATGTCGGGCTAAGAAAGAAGGGGGTGTACCATCCGCAACCGGGCTGGTTTAAGCTGTTGCTGCAAAGCCTGTTTGCGGCCAGCGTTATGGTGCTGGTTTTACTGCTGGTTGCCGGTGACAGCGAAAGCTGGATTGCAGCCGGAGCCAGAGCAAGAATCGTAAAACTGAGCTGGATGATTCCTCTAGGTGCCGTGGTCTATTTTGCTGCCCTGGGCCTTAGTGGGGTACGTTTTTCCCAGCTCAAGCGACCAAAAACAGGAGCCAAATAAGTTGTAGGTGGGTCAGACTTCAGTCTGAAACTAGCAATATAATAGCCAGCCATTCGGGAAAGCCTGATTCGCGACACGCTATACGCCATCCCTGGCCGCTCGACGATTTCATCCCTGAAATCGACGGTCGCTCATAACATTTTGCTGCAAAATATCCTGTTACGAGTAGATCAGACTTCAGTCTGACAAAACAGATTAGATTGTCGGTTCCGTCGCCTTGCTCCTTGAACCGACCTATTCTAACCAACATAAACCTTTGCTTCCTCTGTGTCCTTGCGGTGAAATCGGCTCGCATCGGGCCATAAAAGCCGCCAGGCTGAATTCTTTGCGGTATATTTCTCCGGGAATTGATATACTTTTCTTCTTTTTTTAAACTCGTTCATGCATGATGGAATTGATTCGCGGCCTACAGAATATCCGTCCCGGGCATAAGGGCTGTGTTGCCACCATTGGTAATTTCGACGGTGTGCATCTTGGGCATCAGGCGGTGCTGGGGCAGCTGGCAGAAAAATCGGCCGAGCTGTGTTTGCCCGCGGCACTGATCACATTTGAGCCGCAGCCGATGGAATATTTTGCACCGCAGAAAGTCCCGGCACGGCTAACCCGTTTCAGGGAGAAGATACTGGCGCTGCGACGCTACTCGGTGGATCGGGTGCTGTGCCTGTCGTTTAATCGCCGCCTGGCTGAACTGTCGGCAGAAGATTTTATTCAGCAGCTGCTGGTGGAAAAGCTGGGCGTAAAGTATCTGGTGGTGGGCGATGATTTCCGTTTTGGCAAAAACCGCAGCGGTACCTTCGATACCCTGGTTGAGGCGGGCAGGCAACATGGTTTCCAGGTTGTCAGCATGCACACTTTCGAGATTGATGGTGAGCGTGTCAGCAGTACCCGAATTCGGGCGGCACTGCAGGCCGGCGATATGGCTGAAGCCGAGAAACTGCTTGGCCGTGAGTACCGCATGAGTGGCCGCGTGGCACACGGTGAAAAACTGGGGCGGGAACTGGGTTTCCCAACGGCCAATATTCACCTGCATCGACATGCCTCGGCAGTGCAGGGCATTTTCGTGGTGGAAGTTTTTGGTCTGGATCGTGAGCCGGTCCCCGGTGTCGCCAGCGTGGGTACGCGGCCAACCGTGAACGAGACAAAGGCATTGCTGGAAGTTTACCTGCTGGATTTCGACGAAGATATTTATGGTCGTCATATCCAGGTAAGTTTTCTGAAAAAACTTCGTGATGAAGAAAAGTTTGATTCACTGGAAGAATTAACACAACAGATACAGAAGGATGTTGAACAGGCGCAGGCATATTTTGCTGCATAAACGTAACCGCTTATTACCCAAGGTAATAACAAAGGCTAACCTGAAGAAATAATTATCGTGGCTGACTATAAAGATACCCTGAACTTACCGCAAACCGATTTCCCCATGCGTGGCAACCTTGCTCAGCGTGAACCCGGCTTTCTGAAAAACTGGGAGCAGATGGATCTGTACGGCAAAATCCGCAAGCTGGCCGAAGAACAGCAACGTCCGCTGTTTATGCTGCATGATGGACCACCGTATGCCAATGGCGATATTCATATCGGCCACGCGGTAAACAAGGTATTGAAAGATATTATTATCAAATCCAAAACCCTAAGCGGTTATGATGCGCCTTATATTCCCGGCTGGGATTGCCACGGTCTGCCGATCGAACTCATGGTCGAGAAAAAACTGGGTAAGGCTGGTGTTGCTGTCAGCCACAGTGAGTTTCGTGATGCCTGTCGTGCCTATGCCACGAAACAGGTGGATGGTCAGCGTGAAGATTTCAAACGTCTTGGTGTGCTGGGTGAATGGGACAGGCCTTACCTCACCATGGACTACAGATTTGAGGCCGGTATCGTGCGTGCGCTGGGCAAGATCATAGAAAATGGTCATCTGCATAAAGGTTCCAAGCCAGTGCACTGGTGTGTTGACTGTGGTTCATCACTGGCCGAGGCCGAAGTGGAATACGAAGACAAGACCTCGCCCGCCATCGATGTGCGGTTTGAAATTCTTAATGAAGAAGCCCTGATGTCACGCTGCCATAAGGTTGAAGGTCATGAAGGCAAGGGTCCGATCTCCATTGTTATCTGGACTACCACACCGTGGACCTTGCCCGCCAATCAGGCGGTGGCGGTTAATCC
>JALUTJ010000171.1 GCA_027057985.1 Chromatiales bacterium | reverse complement strand
ATTCTTGCCTAGCGGACTGGCGGTGAAGTTCACACCAATCACATCGTTCTTGCCCCACTGCAATAAAATTGATTTGCCGGAAAAATCCAGATTGTTATAAGCAGGCAAGTTGCTTCGACCATAAAAATCAAGCCCGTTAACAATACCTCCTGCAATCTGACCATTAAAGTCAAGCCCGCCGACTGTTTGCGCATTCACCATGCCGCTAAAATCCAGACCACTGTACTCTGACGTTGTGACCGTATCGATTGCTACTTCAACCGTGTCCTGCACGGTATTCTGCATGGTTGCAGTGACTGCCACTTGAGACGCCCCACTCTCAGGGCTGGTCCAGGGCGCGGAAACAGGATAGGTTTCGCCGGCGGCAAGTTCCGGAATAACCATCCTGTTTATCAACTTACCCTTCAAAGTGAACTCAACCACAACCTGTTGTGCGGTCACCTGGCTGGTGTTTTCAACCAAGGCCACCAGGTTTACTTGCTCACGCGGGTTCATCAAATAGTTAAACCGGGCATTCCCACTGGCGGCAATACGCCTTTGCCGCGCTGAAGCGACAGGCGCCACCCCCGCATTTCCTGTGTTTATCTGTATGTCGCGCAATAGCACACTACTTCCTTGTGCACGAATTCTGAATGTATTATTGCTACTTCTCGCCAGCTCCACGCCACGCCCGTCAAGGGCGGTCACCTGCCAGCTGTACGAGGCGTTTTCCTGCAATCTGTTGCGCAAGATGCGTGATGGGGTGTAATTACGCTGCCGGACAAGCGCATTGATAACCGGGCGCTCACCCTGCCAAATATTAATCCGGTACATTTGCGCATCACTGCTGTCGCGCCATGAAAAACTCAGGTCATTTTCATATAACGTCAAACCATCGGCAGGCTGGATGAGGCGAATGGTGGAAACCCTGTCCAGTGACCGGGCGCTATCAACAAAATAAGTGACTGTCGGCGCAGTGATGCTGTTCTGCGGCAAGGTAATTTGCAGCGTTACCTGATGCAGACCGGGCTCAAAAGTCGGCAAAGGCGGCGTATCATCGGTCTCGATAACAATATCCGTTCCATACACCAGGCTGCGACTAACTTGCTGAATGACACGCCCATCAACCACCCATCGAGCCTCAAGAATGCCGTTGCCGCTGTAATTGATATACGCTTTGAGTTTAACGCGGCCATTGACTGGCACGGTAATGCTTCCACGCCCATTGTCGAACTGCAATTCAACGCGGTTGATTGTCAGCGCGCTAGCAGTTGTACCTCTGCCTGACTGCACATTCACATTGAGATCAATCGGCGCAGACATTGCCACTCCCGTCACCAGCACAAGCATTACCAACAGACATGTTATGGTGCAACGTATATCTATTATCCAGCATGACTGCATTTCTCCCCAGACTCCCTTATCGACCCTGTGTTTTCTCGCCAGTAACAAAATACCGTATTCCCGGCACGGCAAAACCTGGCGTTGGATCCAGTATCTGAAGTTCGAGACGATGCGGGCCTGGCTCAAACGTTGGCAAAATCGTATTGGGCGATGTATTAATCGTGACGGTGCTGCCAAAGGTCAGATTAATATCCAT
>JALUTJ010000170.1 GCA_027057985.1 Chromatiales bacterium | reverse complement strand
ACACTGAAACCACAGGTAGACTTCACTAAAGCCAGCCTGTTGTAAACGCTGATGATGAACATTGGCTGTTTCAGGAATCAGCACATTTTCCAGCGCCGAGCGTTTCTGCGCAATTTCAAGATCGCTGTAGCCATTGGATTTTTTAAAGGCATGATGCAACTCGGTCAATACCCTGTCCTGTTGTGCATTATCAAACTGCAGTTTCTCGGAAAGTATCAGTACGCCACCCGGGTTCATACCCCGGTAGATTTTTTCAATAATCGCATCTCGTTCTTCGGGAGCAATAAACTGCAGGGTAAAATTCATCACTACCACCGAGGCGTTGTGAATATCGATAGCCTGTAGATCTTTACAATGACTTTCCACCGCAATGCGGCTGTTATCGCGTTCAATAATACGCTGTAGCCGTTCAATCATGGCACTGGCATTATCTACCGCGATAATTTTGCAGTCTTCAACTGCAATATGGTGGCGCATGGACAGGGTTGCCGCCCCGAGTGAACAGCCAAGGTCGTAAATATTGGTGCCGGGCCGGGCGTACTGACGAGTGATAATACCCAGCAGATTGATAATGGTGCTGTAACCGGGCACGGAGCGGTTAATCATATCCGGGAAAACATCGACCACCTTTTCATCAAAAACAAAGTCGACGATTTCAGACAGGGGTGAAGCAAAGAGTGTGTCTGGTGAAGTTTTATCGGTCATGAGCAAAATCCTGTTAACAGCCTGCTATCTTAACAGATAGCGTGCTGAAAAAGGATTCGCAGGAAACAATCAGACCTTGAACTGCTGCATCAGGCTTTGCAGGTGGGCAGCAAGCTGATTGAGGTTCTCACTTTCCTGTGAAGCTTCCGCCGCATTACTGACCGATTCATTTGAGGCTTCATTGATCTTGGTAAGGCTGACATCGATTTCGTTCGCCACGGTGCTCTGCTGCTCAGCGGCGCCGGAGATATGCATATTCATCTGGTGAATGGTACTCACCGCAGTGGTGATCTTCTGTAATGCTTCGCCGGTCTTGCTGGCATGATCAACGCTATTACGAGCCTGAATATGACTTTCTTCCATGACCTCGACCGCATCATTGGCACCGGACTGCAGTTTTTCGATCATTTTCTGAATTTCTTCGGTGGATTCCTGGGTACGGCTGGCCAGAGTGCGTACTTCGTCCGCAACCACAGCAAAACCGCGTCCCTGCTCACCGGCACGGGCCGCCTCAATAGCCGCGTTCAGGGCCAGCAGGTTGGTCTGCTCGGCAATACCCCGAATCACATCCAGTACCGAGCCGATTTCCTCACTATCGGACTGCAGGGTACGAATAACATTATTGGCACGCTCCACCTCACTGGCGAGAGAGTTAATACTATTGACCGTCTCTGAGACAATGGCCTGTCCATCGTTGACATCGCGATCGGCTTCCTGGGCCGCATCTGCGGCAGAACGGGCGCTCCCCGCCACCTCGGTTACCGTTGCGGTCATTTCATTCATGGCCGTAGCCACCTGCTGAATCTGATCCTGTTGCTGCATCGCGCTCTGGCTGCTGGCAGCAGAAATATTGTTCAGGTGCGAGGCCACATTGACCA
>JALUTJ010000169.1 GCA_027057985.1 Chromatiales bacterium | reverse complement strand
ACATCGCCTTGAATACCTTCGTATTGGCGGCGACGATATTGCCACTTTCGAGGAAGTTCATGCCGCCATCGAGTTCTCCTACGAGACCACCGGCTTCTTCAACCAGGATGGTGCCTGCGGCAATATCCCAGCTGTTGAGGTCCATTTCCCAGAAACCATCGAGTCGGCCTGCAGCAACGAAGGCGAGATCCAGGGCCGCAGAGCCGGGGCGGCGAATTCCGGCAGTGCCGGGCACCAGTGCCTTGAGCATGCCGAGGTAATCATCCATCAGGTACATGTGATCGTCTCGGTACGGAATGCCTGTCCCGAGCAGTGCGCCTTCGAGTGATTTACGTGGAGTAACGCGGATACGCCGACCATTGAGCTGGGCACCTTCGCCGCGACTGGCTGAAAACATTTCCTGTGACAGCGGGTTGTAAACAACACCCTGGGTAATCCGGTTTTTATGCCGCAAGGCAATGGAGACGGCAAACTGCGGGAATCCATAGAGGAAATTGGTGGTGCCATCGAGCGGGTCGATAATCCATTCATACTCATTGCCGGCATGGTTGCCGCTTTCCTCGGCAAGAATGCTGTGGTCGGGATAAGCCTTGCGAATCACATCGATAATGGCCTTTTCGGCACCTTTGTCGACCTCGCTGACAAAATCATTGCGCGATTTTTCGCTAACACGAAGTGAGTCGACCCGGTCGATATGACGGGCAATAAAATCACCGCCACTGCGCGCGGCACGCATGGCAATATTGAGCATTGGATGCACTGTTTTTTCCTCTGGATTCTTAAAGAGCTGATACCGTACAGGTATCCTTATTAGTCTATTCTACCAGTCTCTTTACCTCAACGAAACTTAAAATCACTGTATTACAGAGTCGTACACTAAATTAAGTGTTCCAAATACCTGTCAAGTATAAAAAATTAAAAAAGTGTATTTTGATTTCTTTATGTAGAGGTAATTCAGCCATTGCCGATCAAGACACGCCGTAAATACATCCCTGTAGGCTCTGGGCCGCTATCCCTGCGGCCCAAGGTCTTGATCGACAACGGCTTTCTACCTCCTATACTTTACCATTAGCCATTAGTGGACAGGTGGAACTGCTATTGAGGCAGTAATATTCAATGCAGGTAAGGCTTTCTGCATCTTTGTTGATTATTATATCGATTAAGTATGCGTATAATGTATGGTATGGAACAGGATTTATCGCGTATACATATTATTATGGTTGGTACCACTCACCCCGGGAATATCGGCGGTGTGGCGCGGGCAATGAAAAACATGGGACTGAGCCGGCTGTCACTGGTGGCACCGGAAACCCGCTTTCCGCATCCAAAGGCACGGGCGCGTGCCTCCGGTGCGGTGGATGTACTCAAAAATACCCGGATTTTTGATTCGCTGCAGGAAGCGATAGCGGGTTGTTCCCTGGTGTTTGGGGCCAGTGCCCGGCTGCGTTCCTTGCCCTGGCCGGTGGTCGATCCACGTCAATGTGCCAGCGAATGTGTTGCTGTCGTAGAACCGGCTGAAGTCGCAATCGTACTGGGGCGGGAAAATTCCGGGCTGAATAACGAGGAACTGGCGCTGTGTAACAAGCTGGTCAATATCCCGACTAACCCGGATTTTAGCTCCCTGAATATTGCCGCAGCGGCCCAGGTGCTGTGTTACGAGATACGGCTTGCTGCCAGCGAACAGAAGGTAGAGCAGCCCGAGCCGGATTCTCCCCTGGCCACGGCTGAAGAAATGGAAGGCATGTACAGTCATTTTGAAACCGTATTGAGTGATATTGCGTTTTTAAAACAGGATAACCCGGGTCAGTTAATGCGCCGTCTGCGCCGCCTGTTTAACCGTTGCCAGCTGGAAAAACTGGAGATCAATATCCTGCGCGGCATCCTTACCGCGGTGCAGAAGCTTCGATCTTCGGCAGATTAGATGCTAATCTGATTTGACAGGGCAGAATAAGAAGACTTTAATAGCCGTCCCTCAATTCAGGTCACGGATGTGATGGTGAGAGCATATGTTTAAACGACTTCGAGAAGATATTCATTGCGTTTTCGAGCGGGATCCCGCAGCGCGTAACAGTTTTGAGGTCATCACTAACTATCCGGGTTTACATGCCCTGATGTGGCACCGCCTTGCGCATTTTTTATGGAATATCCACCTGAAGTGGCTGGCACGTTTTGTTTCCCAGACCGCACGCTGGCTGACCGGTATCGAGATTCATCCTGGTGCCAAAATCGGTCGACGTTTCTTTATCGACCATGGTAT
The DNA here is from genome assembly GCA_027057985.1 of Chromatiales bacterium. GTDB lineage: Bacteria > Pseudomonadota > Gammaproteobacteria > UBA6429 > Thiohalophilaceae > JAGLTQ01. The sequence continues at coordinate 3,211 of JALUTJ010000169.1, read as the reverse complement.
GGGCGTGGTGATTGGTGAAACCGCGATAATCGGTGACGATGTTACCCTGTACCATGGCGTTACCCTGGGAGGAACCAGCTGGGCCAAAGGTAAACGCCATCCTACGCTGGGCAATGACGTAGTCGTGGGTGCCGGTGCCAAGGTGCTCGGACCGATCACCCTGCATGACGGAGCCCGGGTGGGTTCCAACGCGGTTGTGGTCAAGGATGTACCGGCGAATACCACCGTGGTGGGAATTCCAGGCCATATCGTCTCGGTTAAAAACAGGGACGAGGCCAGCAAGAAGCGCAAGGAATTTGCGAAGAAAATCGGTTTCGATGCCTATGGCACTTCTTCTGCCATGCCGGATCCGGTGGCCAATGCCATCGATTGCATGCTGGATCATATCCATGCCATGGACACGCAAATGCAGAACATGTGCAAGTCATTGAAATCATTGGGAATGGAGCTGGATGAGGTCAAGTTGCCCGACCTGGGGGGCTGCGATATCTCCTCTGGCCCGTTGCCGGATCACGTCAATGAAGATAATCCTGAGGAAAAGTCAGATAAAGCCGCGGAATGATCGTGGTAAAAATACTTGACTAAAACGCTTGGTTTTGTTAATTTACCCGCTTCGAATTTCAGAGTTTACTTAATTACGCGGGGCAATGCAATGAGACTGACCACCAAAGGACGTTATGCAGTGACTGCGATGCTGGACCTGGCATTGCACTATAAAGACGGGCCAATCACCCTGGCTGACATTTCTCAACGTCAGGGCATTTCCCTGTCTTATCTTGAACAATTATTCTCACGTTTACGTAAGCGCGAACTGGTTGACAGTACGCGTGGCCCGGGCGGTGGCTACCGCCTGAGTCGTGACTCCCATGAGATTGCGGTTGCGGATGTGATCACGGCGGTTGATGAAAAAGTGGAGACCACCCGGTGTGGCGGTTTATCCAACTGCCAGGATGACAGCCAGTGCCTGACCCATGACCTCTGGACCGAGCTGAGTACCCAGATTCATGACTTCTTAATGGGCATCAGCCTTGGCAACCTGGTGGAACGCAAGGGCGTTCAGGAAGTGGCGGCACGCCAGGAGCAGGCCACCACGCATTTTGAAAAAACAACTGAAGATGCGGCGGCCAGTTCCTGAGTAAGCAGGTCATCCCCCACGGTCCGGGTTGCATGGATGTAAGCCCTGTAGAATTGTACGAGACAAGGTTGAACCGGTTTTGCAAGGGAAGGAGCAAAAACGGCTGGAGAAGTTATGAAAACACCAATTTATTTTGATTACTCAGCAACAACACCGGTTGATGAGCGTGTTGCCAAAAAAATGTGTGACTGTCTGACCATTGATGGTAATTTTGGTAATCCAGCATCCAGCTCACACGAGTTTGGCTGGAAAGCCGAAGAAGCGGTTGAAGAAGCCCGTAAGCAGGTCGCAGACCTGATCAATGCCAATCCCAAGGAAATTATTTTTACTTCCGGTGCCACCGAGTCAGATAACCTGGCCATCAAGGGTGTTGCACACTTCTATAAGAAAAAAGGTAAGCACATCGTTACCGCTAAAACCGAGCATAAAGCAGTACTCGATACCTGTCGCCAGCTCGAGCGTGAAGGTTTCGAAGTAACCTATCTTGATCCTGAGCCAAATGGCCTTATTGATCTCGACAAGTTTAAAGACGCATTACGTGATGACACGATTCTTGTTTCCATCATGCATGTGAACAATGAAATTGGTGTTATCCAGGATATTCAGGCCATCGGTGAAATTACCCGTGAGCGCAAGATCCTGTTTCATGTTGATGCGGCACAAAGTGCCGGCAAGGTGCCAATTGATATGGATGAACTGAAAGTGGACCTGATGTCATTTTCAGCACATAAGATTTATGGTCCGAAAGGTATTGGTGCACTCTATGTTGGTCGTAAGCCACGTGTCCGGCTTGAAGCACAGATGCACGGTGGTGGTCATGAGCGAGGTATGCGCTCTGGTACACTGGCTACGCACCAGATCGTCGGTATGGGTGAAGCCTTCCGTCTTGCCAAAGAGGAAATGGCAGCCGATAACGAGCGTATCCGCATGCTGCGTGATCGCCTGCTTAAAGGCCTGAGCGATATCGAAGAAACCTATATCAATGGTGACCTGGAACAGCGTGTTCCACATAACCTGAATATCAGTTTTAATTTTGTTGAAGGTGAATCACTGATCATGGCACTGAAGGAACTGGCGGTTTCTTCCGGTTCTGCCTGTACTTCGGCAAGTCTTGAACCTTCTTACGTATTACGCGCCCTGGGTCGTAACGATGAACTGGCACACAGTTCCATTCGTTTCTCACTGGGTCGTTTTACTACCGAAGAAGAAATCGATTTTGCCATCGAAAAGATTCACGACAACATTGGCAAGTTACGTGAACTATCTCCATTATGGGAGATGTTCAAAGAAGGTATCGATCTGAATACCATAGAATGGAACGCACATTAATTAAATTTTAAAGAGGTATGCAGTTATGGCATATAGCGACAAGGTAATTGATCATTATGAAAACCCACGTAACGTGGGTTCAATGGACAAAGATGAAGAAAATGTCGGTACTGGCATGGTGGGTGCTCCAGCCTGTGGTGATGTTATGCGCCTGCAGATCAAGGTAACCGATGATGGTGTTATCGAAGATGCCAAGTTTAAAACCTATGGCTGTGGTTCAGCGATTGCTTCAAGCTCATTATTGACCGAATGGGTAAAGGGCAAGACTCTGGATGAAGCCGCTGCAATTAAAAATACTGCGATTGCTGAGGAACTGGAATTACCGCCAGTTAAAATTCACTGCTCGGTACTGGCAGAAGATGCTATCAAGGCCGCGATTGACGATTACAAGAGCAAGAAGTAAATAATACAGAGAGTACAGTTAAACTGTACTCTCTTTTATTACAAGATTCGCTGATCTTTATATTTAGCAGGGTAGATAAATGGCCATCACTTTAACTGAAACAGCTGCTGAACGTGTAAAAGCTTTCCTTGAAAATCGGGGCAAGGGCATCGGCCTGCGCCTGGGTATTAAAACCAGTGGTTGTTCTGGCATGGCCTACGTGCTTGAGTTTATCGATGAGCTTGAAGAAGGCGACCAGGTGTTTGAATCACAGGGTGTAAAGATTATCGTTGATCCTAAAAGCCTGCTCTATATCGATGGTACCGAACTGGATTATGGTAAGGAAGGGCTCAACGAGGGCTTTA
>JALUTJ010000168.1 GCA_027057985.1 Chromatiales bacterium | reverse complement strand
ATTATATTCTCGCTGTCGCCTACAACCTGTTTTCTGTCATCAACCTGGTTTCGGTACATTTTTATCGCCATTCGCGGTTGCGCACATTTCTAACTATCCCGGGTGATGTCATTGGCGTGAGCTATGCCATGGTGCTGACCGGGGCCGGTCCGTTCAGTCCCCTGTTTTTCCTTTATCCGTGGATGTTCGTCAGTTACGCGGTGCGCTATGGCAGCCAGCATCTCTACCTGGTGGCACTGAGCTGTATTATCGCTTTCGTGGTGATTGTCAGCCTGAATAATGCCTGGGTCAGCCGCTCGCTGGATGCCTTTGTTTACCTGGTCTTTCTGGTGATGTTGCCGTTTTATCTTGATGTGCTGCTGAAGCGGGTGCTGAGTGAGCGCGAGGAAAAGGAGCGAGCGCTGAATGTGCGTAACGAGTTCCTGGCGACCATGAGTCACGAGATCCGCACGCCGATGAGTGGTATCGTTGGCATGATTGCCCTGTTGCAGCGCACACCGCTGGATGAAAAACAGGCCGAATATGTGACGGCGCTGGAGAATACCTCGGATATTCTGCATTCCCTGATTAACGATGTGCTGGATCTCTCCAAGCTGGAAGCAGGCAAAACCCGGCTTAAGCTGCAGCCCACGCGCATCAACGATATTATCGAGCAAACCCTGCATGTGCTGGCACCGCGGGCACGGGCAAAGAACCTCTCGCTCACCACCCAGATAGGGCTGATTCCAGCGCGGGTGATGACCGATCCAAACCGCCTGCGGCAAATCCTGCTTAACCTGGTCAGTAACGCGATCAAGTTCACCCAGAGTGGCGGTATCAGGCTCAAGGTGAGTGCAGAGCAGGTGACTGCGGGCTGGAAACTGCGCTTCGAGGTGATTGATACCGGAACCGGGATCGAGGCTCGCCACCAGTCACGGGTATTCGATGCTTTTTACCAGTGCAACCAGGCGGATACCCTGTCACAGCAGGGCACCGGTCTGGGTACCACGATCTGTAAACAGCTGGTGGATCTGATGGGTGGTGAAATTGGCCTGGTAAGTACTCACGGCCAGGGCTCAACCTTCTGGTTTACGATTCCGGTGCAGGAAGTGGCCGAGGCGCAGAGCGAAAAACAGGCCGGGGAAACCGGGGCGGGGCATCAGGATCAACGGGTTCTGAATATCCTGGTGGCAGAGGACAACCCCATCAATGCACGGGTGATTGCCACTTTTCTCGAGGACGAGGGGCATAATGTGATCCTGGTCGATAATGGAGAAAAAGCGCTAGAAAAGTTGCAATCGACAGCCTATGATATAGTCTTTATGGATATGAGGATGCCGATCATGGATGGCCTGGAAGCCACAAAAAAATGGCGGCAACTCTCAGCGGATAATAATGATACTCCGATAATTGCTCTGACGGCGAATGCTTCCCCCACCGATCGCAGTCAGTGCCTTGCCGCTGGCATGGATGATTTTTTAATTAAACCGGTCAGCCCGGACGAGCTGAAAAAAATACTTCAGACATTTACTTGATACCATGAGCCTGCCCGATAACAGATCAAACCTGGAGCTACGCAAGCAGCTCAAGGCCTTGATGTCGCAGGCAAAAAATAACGAAGAAAAACTGCAGAAGTTGCAGGAACAGGAACTGCATTTCATTGCAGCCAACAGCCTGCCGGAACTCATCGATATTACCCTGCAACAGTACAGAGACAGTTACGAGCTGGATTATGTTTCACTGCTGCTTATTGATCCGGATTACGAAGTGCGCCATGTGATCGAGTTTCTCAGCCCCGGCTTGCTGAAGTTACCGACCCTGATCTTTGCCGATAACCATACCCAGCTGGAAAATGTTTTGATCGCCCAGACCTTTGCCGGCAAGAATCCACGTCCACAGGATTTACAGAAAAACCTGTTCCCCAATGTGAAAGATCAGCCCTATGTTGGCAAGTGTACCGATGCCTGTCGCGAGGTTTTGTTTCCGTCGATCTATAAAAAGCCTGCAAGTGTAGCAATACTGCCTTTAATCCGGCATAACAAGTTAATCGGCGCGCTTAATCTTGCCAGTTATGATGAGTCACGTTTTATCAAGGGCACAGCCACCCACCTGCTAAAGCGACTTTCCTGCATACTCGCGGTGTGCATTGAAAACGCGGTCAATAATGAAAAACTGAAACTGCTCGGTCTTACCGATGCCTTAACGGGTATCCATAACCGGCGTTACTTTATGCAGCGGCTGGATGAAGAAGTGGTGCGGGGTATGCGCCAGGGTTTACCGGTAAGTTGCCTGTTTATCGATATCGATCACTTCAAGTCTTTTAACGATCTTTATGGCCACTCGGTGGGTGACCAGGTGCTGCGAGAAGTGGCTGAGAAGATAAAACAGCAAATGCGTTTGAGTGATGTGCTGGCTCGTTATGGTGGTGAAGAGTTTTCGGTACTGCTGACCAATACCGATACTGCACAGGCGCTGGAAATAGCAGAACGTATCCGGGTTTCCATTGCCGAGGCGGCGCTTCATGCCGAAGAGTTACATGAAGAACTGCATGTCACGGTATCCATTGGTTGTACTACATTACACAAGCCTTCAATCCAGAATCCTAAGAAGCTGGGTGAAACTCTGCTCAATGCAGCTGATCAGGCGCTTTACGTCTCAAAGGATGCAGGGCGTAACTGTATCAATGTTGCCGACTTCAATCAGACTGCAGCGGCACAAGTAAGGCATTAAACGCTTTTGGTGCCACGTACTGCAGCACCTCACGTGATTTTTCATGATAAATCAGATCCAGTCCCCTGTTTGCATACAGGTAGTGCCAGCCGGGTTCTCTGGTTTTAAGAGCAATCTTGTTATCCGGTTTGCCAAATCGTTGCAGGATAATGGTTTCACTTAGCTGAACGGTAGGGATATAGGCCAGGGTCTTAAGCTTTGTTTTTGCCAGACGATCGATGGTGGGTTTATCCAGTTCATAACGCCAGCCCTTGTCCGTGGTAGGTTCTTTTTTATGTGCTGCCTGCTTTAAGCGTTCGATTTCTGCCATATCAAGATCAAGAGTAAAAACAAAACTGCCAATCAGTCCTCCCCTGGATATACTTTTGTAATAGGCTTCAAGTGAAAGCTGGTTATCATTATCGAAAACTGCCAGCTTGGGCTGGCTGCCAAGTTCGCGTGTGGCATCGGCCAGCGTGCTCTGTTCAAGAACAATACCAAAAACCCTTGCGTAACCCTTTGGTAGTACTTCTATCTGCCATGGATAGGCTTGTGTAATAGGCTGGTGGTTATTACTGCTATTACGCAGGATAAAATAACCTGCAACAAGCAGGGTGAGGATAAGGATAGTGAGTCGTTTCATATTAAACCTGTAACCAGAAGGTAACCGGACCATCATTGAGCAGTGATACTTTCATATCGGCTGCAAACTGTCCGCTTGCCACGTGTTGATAATTTTTGTGCGCCTGCTCAACCATTTCTGTAAACAACTGCTGTGCCTGCGCCGGTGTCGCTGCCGAGGAAAAGCTGGGGCGATTGCCTTTGCGGGTATCGGCAGCAAGGGTAAACTGCGGCACCAGTAACAGCCCGCCGTTGATGTCCTGCAAGCTGAGATTCATTTTATCATCCTCATCGGTAAAGATACGGTAACTGAGGATCTTTTTTAACAGGCGCTGCATCTGTTCATTGCTGTCATTTTTTTCCACGCCGATAAGGGCAAGAATACCCGGCCCGATCTCACCGACGATAGTGTTATCTACCTCCACGCTGGCATGGCTGACACGTTGCAGCAGGGCGATCATTTTAAATCGGCTGCCAGTTTATCGCTGGCACTGACCAGTGCATGCACCGTACCCGGTTCGGTGGCAGAGTGTCCGGCATCGGCAACGATAGTGAACTCGGCCTTTGGCCAGGCCTGGTGAAGTTCCCATGCCGTTTCCAGCGGGCAGATAATGTCATAGCGTCCCTGCACGATAAAGCCGGGAATATTTTGCAGGCGATCGGCCTGCTGCAGGATCTGATTTTCTTCAAGAAAGGCATGGTTGATAAAGTAGTGGGCTTCAATGCGTGCCAGGCTAAGCGCGGTATAGGGATTACCAAAATGATCGATCACATTCCTGTTGCTTTTCAGTGTTGCAGTGCGGCCTTCCCAGATTGACCAGGCCTTGGCCGCCTGCATGCGGGCAATTTCATTTTCGCCACTCAGGCGTTTGTAATAGGCGCCAAGCATATCCTTGCGTTCATCTTGCGGGATGGGAGCAATAAAGTCCTGCCAGTAATCGGGAAAGATGCGATCGGCTCCACGCTGATAGAACCAGTCGATTTCTTTTTTACGACATAAAAAGATACCGCGCAGGATCATGCCCATGACCCGATCCGGATGGGTTTCAGCATAAACCAGTGACAGGGTGGAGCCCCATGAACCACCAAACAGCACCCAGCGATTGATCTTTAACTGCTCACGGATGGTTTCCATATCGGCAACCAGATCCTGGGTGGTGTTGTTTTCCAGTGATGCATGCGGGGTGGATTTACCACAACCTCGCTGATCAAAAAGAATAATACGGTAAATTTCCGGATCAAAAAAACGTCGATGATAGCTTTCACAGCCGGCACCGGGGCCACCATGAATGAATACCACGGGCAGGCCATCTGGATTACCACATTCCTCGACATAGAGTTCATGTGGTGCATCGACCTTTATTTTATGGCTCTGGTATGGCTGTATATCGGGATAAAGTTGTCGCATCATTTTATACCAGCTGGGTGTCTTCGTGGCTGTAAGGCGGTGAACACATGCAGAGAATATGCAGCGGTGTTTTACCCGTGTTTTTAATATTATGGGGCGTGCCCGGTGGGATACAAAGCGTATCACCCACATGCACCTCAAATGTTTCATCACCAAGAAACATCATGCCCTGGCCAAGAGTAATGTGGTAAAGCTCTTCAGAATTATGATGGATATGGCGGTGCGTGGTCTGGCCGGGCTGGATAATGGCTTCGGCCAGGCTCTGGTTGTTATTGCCATGATATCGCGGGTGCATCAACTCGCGGATTTCAGAATCATCCTTGGTGTGGTAGGAATAGATTTCACTGCAATGTGTGCGATTTGTCATAGCTTAAAGAATACGCATTTTACTGATGCGGTCAAGGCGAATCAGGTTTTCTTTGCCCTCACTGTCAAGCACTTTCAGGTATTCGGCTCTGTTGCAGGTGATCACATCCAGTGGCGTGACTTTTGCTTCGTGTGAGAGGCTGTTCTCATCCTGCCACTGCAGTAACAGGGAGTTTTTATGCATAATCGCCAGTTCATACTGGCTATGCAGCTCGCAGCTTATCGGTATGTAGTTCTGATCGTTCATTTTAATCCGGTAAAAACAGTTGCAGCAGGTCATTAAGGTACTGTTGCCCGGTTTCGGTTGGGCGAATATGACGGGTATCCCATTCAATCCAGCCTTTTTCTTCTGCCTGTTGCAGGGCGGTGCTAATCTGGTTGATAACCAGCC
>JALUTJ010000167.1:4452-5475 GCA_027057985.1 Chromatiales bacterium | reverse complement strand
TTATCCTGGTTAAAAACGGACATAGCAACAAAAGAGTTGGTGCTGATAATCTTCTGGAATTCACCCGGTACCAGTGGCCAGAACTTTGCGCGGCTTTGCTGGTTGACCAGTACCGCCTGGGGTTTATCCAGTAAATGCGTAAAGAGATTGGTTTCCTGCAGGCTGATCTGAAAGCGGTTAAAGAGTGGATCATTTTCAGCCCCCTTGATAACCTGACCCTGCAGGCAATTTTCTTCAGCGTTATAACGTGCAAAAACAACCCGGTTAAGACCAATGCCATCATGCATGGCACTGACGATATGATGCAGCAGGTCTTCCGCCTCGGTTTCCCTTGGAGAAAACTTTGTCATCTCCTTAACCGCATCCTTTAAAATTTCCAGGCGTGGAACCAGGCAGATGGCAGCGGCTTCATGGCTGGCGGCTTCTTCTTTTTCAACCTCTTCCAGCCTGATTATCAGCGGCAGATCGCGCGCCGGTGGCCGGGTATCATACTGTGGTATCTCACGGGCAATTTCAGCTGCAATCATATGAGTACGGGCAATAATAAAATCAAGCGGTTTATCCATCCATTCGGCAACCTGTTTTTGAATCTGTCGCGTTGTTGGGCTATACCAGCCTTCAAACGAGATACTGCGCGCCAGCTGAACCCCAAGCATAATGCCATAGGCCCGCGGATAACGGGCGTTTTCCGATGACAGGGCTTCGGTGACCAGGGCAGGGAACTGTAATGCTTCGGCGATTTTCTGCGTCAGATCATTCAGGGTGAAGCCAAGCACGATATACTGCGCCTCTTCTGAGGCAACATGTTCTTCGATTCGCACCTCGGCAATTTTATCCAGTAACGACTGGGCATGGATGGAGAGGATCATCTCACCAAGAAAGTGGAGTTGCGCCGCGGCAAAAACTTCATCTGGAGTCATATCACGGCGTAGCGTAGCCCAGTCGGTGGCAAAACGAGCGGCATGGTAGGCTCGGTCAAAGGTTGCCAGCAGCCGAGGCTTGGTTTTTTCATCGAGCACATCT
>JALUTJ010000167.1:0-4442 GCA_027057985.1 Chromatiales bacterium | reverse complement strand
GGCAGGAAGGGCATCGGGTAAGCGTGTCAGCTGGTCGGTGCCCATCAGGCGCAGGGCCTGGTTGACATGGGTAATCTCGGCAGCAAGGCGGCTTTTACTGCGATTATTCGATGCGCGTAAAATGTGAACTACCAGTCCCGGATCACGCTCAACCAGGTGGGTGATTTCACGAACCGGGATTTCTGCCTTGCTGCAGAGGTAACGCAGCTCCTTGATCGTGTACCGGAGTACAGGAACCGGTTGCTCGAGAGCAATTTTTACCCATTTTTCGATATTTTTATTATCCATAAGAGTTTTGCTATTGAGCGCTTATATTTTAACCAGTTTTCCCTGAGAAATATTGTGTTAATTTAATCCGCTACGTTTTTTGTAACAGAAATTCATAATTTAATACAAGTTCAGTCAAATATATCGGTCACTGGCATAAATTTCTAAAGTATTTATTCGCCCTGGTCGATATGATTTTTATTGATGGGCGTGATAAGGTAGGACGCACATCGTTGATTAAGCCAGTTTTAACAGGATTCGTATAGCAAAATGAAATTTATAATTGGTCTTGTGGTAACCATCGGTTGTATTGTTACCGGTTATCTTGCTTCAGGTGGTGTACTCGGGGCGTTATGGCAGCCCTTCGAGATCCTGATTATCCTTGGTGGTGCTATCGGTGCCTTTATCGTCTCCAACCCGGCCAAGGTTGTCTTTGGTACCCTGAAAGGCATTATGGGCCTGTTTAAAGGGCAGAAGTACAAGAAAGAAACCTACATGGAACTGCTTGGACTGATGTTCAACCTGTTTTCCAAGGCACGCAAGGAAGGCCTGATGGCACTGGAAGCGGATATCGAAGAACCGCATGACAGTGAAATCTTTAAAGCTGCCCCCAAAATCAGCAGCAACCACCATCTTGTCGATTTTATCTGTGACTACCTGCGCCTGATGGTAGGCGGCAATATGAATGCCTTTGAGCTGGAAAGCCTGATGGATCTTGAGCTGGAAACGCATCACCATGAAGCGGAAGAACCCAGCCATGCCCTGCAAACCATGGCGGATGGACTACCAGCCTTCGGTATTGTTGCCGCGGTAATGGGGGTGGTTATCACCATGGGCTATATCAGTGAGCCGCCGGAAGTGCTGGGTCACCATGTCGGTGCGGCACTTGTGGGTACCTTTATGGGTATCCTGATGGGTTACGGTTTTGCCGGTCCCATGGCTGCCTCGATGGGTGCACAGGCAAAAGAAGAGGGCCTGATTTTCGGTTGCGCCAAGACCTGTATTATCGCCACCTTGAATGGCTATACCCCCCAGATTGCCGTTGAGTTTGGCCGCAAGGCTCTAACCAGTGATCTTCGCCCAAGTTTCCTTGAGCTTGAAGAGTACGTTAAAGGCCAGAAGTAGCGGCTCCCATGGCTGACGATAAAAAACAACCTATTGTCATCAAGAAGATCGTCAAAGGTGGTGGTCATCATGGTGGTGCCTGGAAGGTTGCTTATGCCGATTTCGTAACGGCGATGATGGCATTCTTCCTGCTGCTATGGCTGCTTGGTGTCACCGATGAAGTGATGCGGGGTGGTATTTCCGAAATGTTTCGCGCACCTTCGGCAGTTATCGGCCCGGGTGGTGCCAGCACCAGTATGATTAAGCTCGGTGGTACCCGCGAAATTCCCCATGGTGAAGGTGAAAAACTGAGCAAGCAGTCTGAAAGCGAAAATCAGGATGAAGTCATCAAAAAGGAAGAAGTTGAAAAAGCAAAAGAAAAAGTCATTCTCGACCAGCTCCTGGTAAAACTTAAAGAAAATATTGAAAAAAGTGATACCTTGCGTGATTTCAAGGATCAGTTATTGATGGAAGTGATGCCTGAAGGGCTGCGTATCCAGATTATCGATAAAGAAAAGCGGCCGATGTTTGCAAAAGGAAGTGAAAAACTCAAGCCATATACCCGTGTTATCCTGCGTGAACTGGCAAAGACTATCGCGAAAAATGTCAGCAACAAGATCAGTATTACCGGTCATACCGATGTTTCAGCTTTTGGTAAGGGCATTATCGAGTACGAAACAGTCGATGGTGAAGTGTTACGCAAACAGTACAGTAACTGGGAGCTTTCCAGTGACCGCGCCAATGCAGCCAGACGTGAACTGATCAAGGGCGGTATGCCGGCTTCGCAGATTGGTCGGGTTGTTGGTCTTGGTTCGACTGTTTTGTTTGATAAGGAACATCCCTATAGTCCAATTAACCGGCGTATCAGTATCATCGTTATGAACAAGTCCACCGTTGAATCAATTAAGAAAAATGAAGGTGGTATCATCACAGAACACACTGACACAACGACACACTAACGAAGGTTTTATTCTAAAGAGGCAATGATTCGCTGATAACTGTCCCAGCGTTGCTGGCTTATTTCCCCATCTTTCACTGCCTGTAGCAGGACACAGCCCGGTTCGTTCTGGTGATGGCAATTACGAAACTTGCATTCACCTATAAAAGGACGGAATTCCCTGAATCCATACAGTACATCTTCATCTGATATCTGGGTTAGACCAAACTCACGGATACCGGGTGAATCTATAATATAACCCTCTTCGTTTTTAAGCGGATAGAGACAGGCCGTGGTGGTGGTATGTTTACCCTTGCCGGTTGCATCCGAAACTTCCCCGGTTCTGGCATTGACGTTATCGAGCAGGGTATTAATCAGGGAGGACTTCCCCACACCGGACTGGCCAACGAAGATATTGTTTTTACCTCTGAGCAGTGTAATCAATTCATCACAGCCATGTTCTTTTTTCGCGCTGGTATAAATGACCTGGTAACCAATATACTGATATAACTGTAATTGCTGTTTTAATTGCTGGAGTTGTTCCACTGTGGGGAGGTCTATCTTGTTAAGTACGATAAGTGGTTGAATACCGCTATTTTCAGCGGCAACCAGGTAACGATCCACCAGGCCGGTATTGAGTGCGGGGCTGTGTGCAACGACGATAAAGACCTGGTCGATATTGGCAGCAATAATGCGTAGCTTGCCATTGATATCTGGTCTTTGTAGAACGGTTCGACGTTCTTTTACTGAAGTTATTACCCCTGTGCTACTGTCTTCTTTTTGCCATTCAACAATGTCACCACTAACTACCTGTCCTACCGACTTACGTTGCTGGCACTGGTAGAGCCTGCCTGCATTATCGCGTACCAGGGTATAGCGGCGATAGGCGGCAATCACTGTCCCCTGTAATATGCTGTTATTGCTCACCGGGGAATACTTTTATATAAAAGTTAATGCTCAAATTTGTAGAAGCGGGTATTGAGATATTCAACCACGTCATCGATATGTTCTTTCGGCCAGGGCATGCCCATACTATCACGACAGCGTTTCACCTGTTTGATCAGGGCGGGGTAACTTTCGATACGGCGATTCTCACGAGTATAGATACCGGTACCATCACCTCCCTGAAGGTTGATATGGCAACTGGTACAGTTACTGTCATGCAGTTCCTTGCCATTTTTTATATCAGCCTGTGCTGAAAAAGCCGTAGCTATTAAAAGGACACAGAGGATAAGCGTTTTACTCATAAAATTTCTCACTGTTACAGAGGTTTATCTGATTTTAGACGATAAATGCGCGATTCGCACCGGTGCTGGTGGATGAGAATCGTGAAATGCCGAGTAAAGTGGATCCGGTGTCAGGGTGCTGGCATTATCCCGGTACAGTTTCACCAGTGCCTGGATCAGGGTTTGAGGCTTGCTTTGTTCGGCAGCAAAATCATCCGCCTCGAATTCATGCTTGCGACTGATAAACGACATTATTGGCTGAAAATAAATACTGAGTAATGGTGTTATCAGGGTAAACAGGATCAGGGCCATATAGGTTGAGGGATGGCTGACACCCAGGGCGTGGTAAAAGGCATCCTGCTTGATCAGCCAGGCAAGAACAGCAAGGCCAACCAGGGTAATAATGGCATTCAAAATCAGCCCCTTGCGTACATGATGGTTTTTAAAATGACCCAGCTCATGGGCGAGTACCGCTTCAACTTCATCGGCAGAGAGCGTTTCCAGCAAGGTGTCAAAGAAAACGATCCGCTTGTTTTTGCCAATACCGGTGAAATAAGCATTGCCATGTGCGGAACGTTTTGAACCGTCCATGACAAAAATGCCGTTACTGACAAAGCCACAACGTTGCATCAGTTTCATAATCCGCTCACGCAGGGTTTCATCTTCCAGTGGAGTGAACTTGTTAAACAGGGGCGCAATAAAGGTGGGAAATATCCAGGATACCAGTAAGCCAAAGCCGAGTAACACGGCCCAGACATAGATCCACCATAGCGGCGAAGCGTCCTGCATCAGCCATAAAATACCACTTAAAAGGGGAACAAAGAGAACCAGCGAGAGAATAATCTGGGTAATAGCATCTTTGATGAACTGTTTAGCCGTCATGCGGTTAAAGCCAAAGCGTTGTTCAA
>JALUTJ010000166.1 GCA_027057985.1 Chromatiales bacterium | reverse complement strand
CCAGCGGTTTTTACCCGTTACCGGAATAAAATACATACTCAGGAAGGTGGCAAGCCAGCCAAAAAAAGCACCACCAAGAATATCCATGGGCCAGTGTGCGCCGATAGCAATACGAGACAGAGCAATGAGTATGGCATAGGCGAGAACAAGGCTACGAATTTTAGTGTCATCAACCATAAAGATAATGACACTGGCCAGGGTAAAGGCCGCCCCGGAGTGCCCCGAGGGAAAAGAGGCCTGGGTAAAAAGATTCCCTATCTGATGGAAGCTACCACTTTCCAGTACTGCCGGTGGTCGAGGTATCATTAATAGTTGTTTTATACCAAGTAAAATCACCGCACCTACCAGGGCAGCAATAAACCCTTTGACGATTATATCCGGGCGTCGGTTAACAAGTGGCAGAAGCAGTACCATGACCATGGCAGCATCACCATACAGGGTGATATTGAGCCAGATCGCTTCAGGCCTGAAATAGAGCAGTTCATTCAAAACAAGAAACAGGCTTTGATTACTGCCTGTAATACCGATCAACAGCATGGCGGTTAAAGCAACAACCGGAATACCCCAGAACCAGGGTGAGCGATAAGAAAGCTTTGTTGCCGTGAGGGGTTTTAATGGCATTAATTTTTCCTGTAGGAGTAACACTTGTAAAAGCGATAGGTGGTCGCAACCTTATTACCCAGCTTATAGGTATAGGGTTGCTGTTCCTCACAGCGTTCAAAGCGTTTAAAAATTTCTGTTGGCCGGTACTGGTATCCTGAAGGGATAAAAAGAATGCCATTTTCACCTGTATCGGCATTGCCATACCAGAGTGTAAACTGGCCAAAGCGTGCATCTGCAACTTTTACCGGGACAGGACGGATATACCAGGCAACACGGGCAAAGTGCGACCAGTTACTGACAAAGATATAGGCGGGTTTACCGGTCTCCTGTTGCATCTGTTTTTGCAGTATGACGGCCTTCTCCCCGGCTTCTTTCCAGCCATAGATATCACTGAGCGGATGTCGATCTTCCTTGAAGGGAAGCAGGTTGGTTGCCATGGCAAGGCTGAGTGTCATAATCAGGATTAAAGAGAGACTAAAGCCGCCATAACCAAAAACACGCACGGTTTTGCTTTGCCAGTGTTCAATAAGCCATTTTGCCATTAATGGACTAAGGGCAATCCAGCCAAGCGCAGGCCAGTGAGGTAGTGTTTGTTCATAGCCGCCAGAGAAAGTAAATAAAAGTAATACTGGTAGTGAAAAGGCAAGGATAAATTTTTCTTCCCTGCTGGCATTTCGGTTTTTCAGTACCGAGATAGTGGCCAGTAGGCCTGTTATATAAACAACAGGGGTGTAGAAAACAAATTGACTTACCTGTGAGATAAGAATATTCACTATAAGCCATGGTTTTTCAGGTACACCATGGTGTAACTGGAACTTGATAGAGATCCAGTCATGTTGCATGTTCCAGTACAGTACCGGGCTGATAACCAGCATGGCAATTACCACCCCGAACCATGGCCATCGGGTTTTAAGTACTGGATATTGTTTGTAAATAATAATTCCCAGCAGGGCGGTAATGACCAGGGTTATCGCGGTGTATTTGGATAA